>CAMFIX010000012.1 GCA_945952425.1 uncultured Pseudorhodobacter sp.
CTCCCCGAAGGCTGGGCCCTGGATGCCGAGGGACGGCCGACGACCGACCCGACGGCGGCCCTGCAAGGCTCCATGCTGCCTGCGGGCGGGGCAAAGGGGTTCGGCGCGGGATTGCTGGTCGAAGTGCTGGCCTCTGCCTTGGCCGGGGCGGTGTCGAGCCGCGCGGCAAGCCCCTTTTCCGGCCCCGCGGGCGGCCCCCCGGCAACCGGACAATGCTTTATCGCCATCGACCCCTCGGCCCATGCGCCGGGCTTCACCACCCGCATCGCCGACCTGGCCGAGGCGATCGAGGCCCAAGAGGGGGCGCGGCTGCCCGGCGCGCGGCGCATGGCGGCACGGGCGCGGACGCCGCGTGAAGGGGTGACGCTGGACGCCGACCTGGCCCGCCGCCTGGGACTTCAATGAAACTGAAATAAACCTCATCCGTTATCGTTTGATTGAAACGTGCGCAGCTTGGACATTGGGGCGACACAGAGAGGGATCGACTCCCTCCGCCCACAGGAGAGGCTCGCGATGATACGGAAGACAGGTTTCACGGCGCTTGCCGCGCTGGCGATTGTCGGCATGACACAGGCCCAGCCCGCCGCCGCGGAGGATTGCGGCAGCGCGGGCACCATCACGGTGGCCGAAATGACATGGCTGTCGGCCGCCACGCTGGCCCATGTCGCGCAAAAGATCATGGCGGCCGGCTATGGCTGCGACGCCCAGCTCGTTCCCGGCGACACGGTGCCCACCGCGACCTCGATGCTGACCCGCTCGGAGCCCACGGTGGCGCCCGAGCTCTGGGTCTCGACCGTGCAGGCGCAATGGGACCAGATGCAGCAGAAGGGCAATGTCTACAAGGCCTCCGACATTTTCGCGGGCGGGGGTCAGGACGGGCTTTGGGTGCCGGATTACGTGCTGGAACAGAACCCGCAGATCAAGACGATCGAAGACCTCGCCGCCAATTGGCAGATCTTCGAGGACAACCAGAACCCCGGCAAGGGGCGGCTTTACAATGGCCCGCCCGGCTGGGCGAGCGAGGTCATCATCACCAACTATTACAAGGCGCTGAAGCTCGCGGATACGTTCGAGCTGTTCTCGCCGGGATCGGGCGAGAATCTGAAGGCCTCCATCGCCCGCGCCGTCGCGCAGAAGAAGCCCTGGGTCGGCTATTACTGGGGCCCGTCCGACGTGGTGGGCAAGTTCAAGCTGGTGCGCCTCGGCATGCCCGAAACCGACCGCCAGAAATTCACCTGCCTGACCGACGCGAATTGTGCCGACCCGCAGGTGACGGGCTGGGCGGCGGGCGAAGTGGCGGTGGCCGTGGTGTCGGACCTCAAGAAACAGGCCCCCGACGTGGCGGCGTTCCTGTCGAAGATGCAGGTTCCGAACGACCAGATCAGCACGGTCCTGGCCTGGGGAGACGACAATGGCGCGACGCCGGACGAAGTCGCGGTGCATTTCCTGAAAAACTACGAAGCGATCTGGACGGCCTGGGTTCCTGCCGACGTGGCCGCAAAGGTGAAGGCCAGCCTCTGACATCCCCGCGTGCCGCCCGGCGTCCAAAGGGCGGCACGACAACAGGAAGGTTCCGCCCCATGACATCCGGCTTCCCCGAGATTTGGGACACGCGCAGCTTCGGCCGTGCCCTTGACGCCGCGTTCAGCAGCCTTGTCGCCCAATGGGGCGAAACGCTCGAAACCGTGTTCATGCCCGTGCTGCGGGCCATCACGGGGCTGGAGCGCGGGCTGCAGTTCCTGCCCTGGTGGGTCGTGGTGGCCCTGTTCTGCGCCGCGACCTGGGGCGCGGGACGGCGGGTCGTGCCGGTTCTCGTCGTGGCGCTGCTGCTGGTGCTCCTCGGGCTGCTGGGCGTCTGGAACGAGGCGATGGCGACCATTGCCCTGATGCTGGCGGCGACCGTGCTGTCGGTGCTGATCGGCGTGCCGCTGGGCCTGGCCATGGCGCGCTCCGACCGGATGCGGGGCGGGATGCTGCCCATCCTCGACATCATGCAGACCATGCCGATCTTCGTCTATCTCATCCCCTTCGTCATGCTCTTCGGTCCCGGCAAGATCCCCGCCCTCCTGGCCACCATCGTCTTCGCCATCCCGCCGGTGATCCGCCTGACCGACCTTGGCATCCGCCAGGTCGATCCCGAAATCCTGGAGGCCGCGCGCAGTTTCGGCGCCTCGCCGCGCCAGCAGCTCTGGACCGTGCAGGTGCCGCTGGCCATGCCCACGATCATGGCGGGCATCAACCAGACCACGATGATGGCCCTGTCGATGGTTGTCATCGCCTCGATGATCGGCGCGGGCGGGCTGGGGTATCAGGTGCTTCAGGGCATCCAGCGGCTCGAGGTCAGCCGCGGCCTGATCGCGGGCCTCGGCATCGTCCTCCTGGCCATCATCTTCGACCGCATCGCGCAAAGCTACGGCCGTCGCGTGCAGGCCGGGCTGCACCGGGAGGGCAAGTGATGCGTCCCATCAAGATCCGCGTCGAAAACGTCTCGAAGGTCTTCGGGCGCGACCCGGCAACCGCGCTGGCCAAGATCCGCGCGGGCCTGGACAAGACCCGGCTGAAAGAGGAAACCGACCATGTGCTCGGCCTGCATGACATCTCGCTCGACATCCGGGCCGGGGAGACCTTCGTCATCATGGGCCTGTCGGGATCGGGCAAGAGCACGCTGATCCGCCATTTCAACCGCCTGATCGAGCCCACCGCGGGGCGCATCCTCTTCGACGGCGACGACATCCTTGCCCATGATGCGGCCCGCCTGCAGGCCTTGCGGCGGCGCAAGGTCGCGATGGTGTTCCAGCGCTTTGCCCTGCTGCCGCACAAGACCGTGGCGGAGAACGTGGCTTACGGCCTGACCCTCGACGGCGTGCCCAAGGCCGAGGCGCTGCGCCGCGCCGCCGATCAGATCGCCCTGGTCGGCCTCGGCGGTTTCGAGACCAGCTATCCCGCGCAGCTTTCGGGCGGGATGCAGCAGCGCGTGGGGCTGGCGCGGGCGCTGGCCACGGATGCCGAGGTGCTGCTGATGGACGAGGCCTTCTCGGCGCTCGACCCGCTGATCCGCCACGACATGCAGGTCCAGCTGAAAGAGCTGCAGGGCCGACTGGGCAAGACCATCGTCTTCATCACCCACGACCTTGACGAGGCCTTGATGCTCGGCGACCATATCGCCATCCTCAAGGACGGCATGCTGCGGCAGGTCGGGACCGGGGCCGAAATCCTCGCCCGGCCGGCCGACGACTATGTCGCGCGCTTCGTTCGCGACGTGAACCGGGGGCGGATTCTGCTGTGCGGGGCCTTTGCCGATGCGGGGGTGATGGCGGATGTGGAGGCCCCGGTGATCGGCGCCGAGGCGACGCTGGAGACCGCCTTCGCCGCTTTCGCAGGCGGGGCGCAAGTGGTGGCGGTCAGGAATGGCGATGGGCGCATGGCCGGGTCGCTGACGGCGCAGCGCGTCATGCAGGCGCTGGCACGGGTGTAAGGATCATGGAATTGGAAACACGCAACTACATCGCAGGCGCCTGGTGCGACGGCGAAGGAACGATACCGAACCTCAACCCCTCCGACCTTTCGGACGTCATCGGCCACTTCGCCCAAGGGTCGACCGCCGATCTCGACCGCGCCATCGCCGCCGCGCGCGAGGCGCAGCCGACATGGGCGGCCGCGGGCATCCAGCGCCGCCACGACGCGCTCATGCAGATCGGCACCGAGCTGATGGCCCGATCCGCCGAAATCGGCGCGCTCCTGTCGCGCGAGGAGGGCAAGCCGCTGGCCGAAGGCAAGGGCGAGGTCTACCGCGCCGGCCAGTTCTTCACCTGGTTCGCCGCCGAGGCCCTGCGCAACCAGGGCGATCAGGCCGAAAGCACCCGCCCGGGGATCGAAATCGAGGTGCGGCGCGAGCCCATAGGCGTCGTGGCCATCGTCACGCCCTGGAATTTCCCCGTGGCGACCCCGGCCTGGAAGATCGCCCCCGCCCTGGCCTATGGCAATGCGGTGGTCTGGAAACCGGCCAACCTCACCCCCGCCTCGGCCATCGCGCTGGCGCAGGTCATCGCGGGCGCAGGCCTGCCCGCCGGGACGTTCAACCTGGTCATGGGCGCCGGACGCGCCCTGGGCGACCGGCTCGTCGCCCATCCCGAGGTTGCCGCCGTCAGCTTCACCGGCTCGGTCGAGGTCGGCCAGTCCATCGCGGCCCGCGTCCTGGCCAACCGCGCGAAACTGCAGATGGAGATGGGGTCCAAGAATCCCATGCTCATCATGGACGATTGCGACCTGGACCTTGCCGTCACCCATGCCTGCAACGCGGCCTTCGGCGGCACGGGACAGAAATGCACCGCCGCCTCGCGCCTGATCGTGCATCGCAAGGTGCTGGACGCCTTCACCGCCCGCCTCGTCCAGGCCGCCGAGGCGCTGCGCGTCGGTCCTGCGCTGGCCGAGGGCACGCAGATCGGCCCCGTCGTCAGCGCCGCACAGCTTGCGGGCAACCTGGACTGGATCGCGAAAGGGCGCGCCGAAGGGGCCGAGCTCCTGACCGGGGGCCAAAGGCTCGACCGGGCGACCGAGGGATATTTCATGGCCCCCGCCGTCTTCGCGGGCACGCGCAACGACATGTCCCTGAACCGCGCCGAGATGTTCGCGCCCATCACCTGCATCATCCCGGCCGACAGCTATGCCGAGGCCCTGGCCATCGCCAACGACACGCCCTTCGGCCTGACGGCGGGCATCATGACCCGCAGCCTCGCCCGGGCCGCGCATTTCCGTGCCAACATGCGGGCGGGCTGTGTCATGGTGAACCTGCCCACGGCGGGGACCGATTACCATGTGCCCTTCGGCGGGCGCGGCTTGTCGTCCTTCGGTCCGCGCGAACAAGGGCGCCATGCCGCCGAATTCTTCACCACGGTCAAGACCGCCTATATGGCGGCAGGGGTGCCGGAATGAGTTACCTGATCGACGGCCTGCAATATTCCAACTGGTCGGAGGAGATCTTCCGCCAGGCCCGCGCCGGGGGCGTGGATGCGATCCATGTGACGCTGGTCTACCACGAGACCTTCCGCGAGACCGTGGCCAATCTGGAACGCTGGAACCGCTGGTTCGAACGCTGGCCCGACCTGATCTTCCAGGGCTTCACCGCCGAAGACATCGCCACCGCCCGCGCGACCGGGCGCACGGCGATCTTCTTCGGCGCGCAGAACCCCTCCTGCATCGAGGACGACATCGGCCTCGTCGAAGTGCTCCACCGCCTGGGCCTGCGGTTCATGCAGCTCAGCTACAACAACCAGTCGCTTCTGGCCACCGGCTGTTACGAGGCCGAGGACACTGGCCTGACGCGCATGGGCCGCGCGGTGGTGGCCGAGATGAACCGCGTCGGCATGGTGGTGGACATGAGCCATTCGGGCGAACGCTCCACCCTGGCCGCGGTGGACCGCTCCACGCGCCCCATCGCCATCACCCATGCCAATCCCGGCTCCTGGCACCCCGCGCGGCGCAACAAGTCGGACGCCGTCCTGGCCGCGCTGGCGCAGACCGGCGGGATGCTGGGCTTCTCGCTGTACCCTCACCACCTGAAGGGCGGCTCGGACTGCCGGCTGGAAGACTTCTGCACGATGATCGCCCGGACGGCAGAGCGTTTCGGCACGCATTTCCTCGGGATCGGCACCGACCTGTGCCAGAATCAGCCCGACAGCGTGGTGGAATGGATGCGCACCGGCCGCTGGACCAAGGCCGTCGATTACGGCGAAGGCAGCAAGGACGCGCCCGGGTTTCCCACCATGCCCGGATGGTTCCGCGACAACCGGGATTTCCACAACATCGCCAAGGGGTTGACGGCTGCGGGTTTCTCCGCGGCGGAGGTCGAGGCGATCATGGGCGGCAACTGGGCACGGTTCTTCGCCGACGCTTTCGGCGCCGCCCAGCCGCGAGGAACAGAGGTCAGGGGGGCGGCAGAATGACGCTGGCAGAGCCGAGCCCCCTGCGCCACGACATCGCGCCCCGCGACGCCGATACCGTCATGCGCCTCTCGCGCATGGGATCGGCCCATCCGATGCGCCTGTCCTTCCTGCGCGTGCTGCTGCGCCGCCTGAAGACCGAAGGCTGGCAGTTCGACCGCCCGCTGTGGCAGGTGGACGACAAAGGGGTGGGCCGCGCCGTCTATCGCGCCCGGGGGCCGCAGCGCACCTATTGTCTCGTCGCCTTTGCCCATGACCTGCCCGACGCGATGCGCTCGGACCGGGTCATCGCCACCGCCTGGGACGCGACTTTCGCGCTGGTCGACGGAGAGCCCACGCCCGCCGATCTCGATCGCCTTGCCGCCAATGTGCCGCTGCAAGAGGCCGGGCGCATCACGGCCAAGGAGCTGACCCTCAGCCGCGCCAACCGCTCGGTCCGGCTGTTTGCCCATGTGGTGGACCGTCTCGCCCGGGGCCAGCAACCCGACCTGGTCGAAATCGACGCGGTGGGCTATCTGATGCGCACGACCGCGGTCTACGGATCGGGCAAATTCGGCGCGGCGGATCGGGACGGCATCGCGGGGCGTGCGGAACTGAAGGCGCCTTTCCAGGCCGAGATGCTGTCGGTCTGGCTGATCCGCGCCTTCACCGTGGACATCGCCGAACATATGGCGCGGGCCAGGGGCGGCGCGGGCGCGGTCGGGCTCGACCCGGATCTGCGCCGCCGTCTGGGGGTCGGCAATTCCACCGGCCTCGGCATGGCGCCCTTCCTCGTCCGCCACCCGCGCCTGCTGAACAGCTGGATGACCGCGCGGGAAACCGCGCTTGCCCGCGTGCGTGCGCTGCCCGATGCCACGCCCGCCGCCCGTGACGCTTTCCGCGCCGCCCTGTCTCAGGCGCAGGACAACGCCCGCCTCTGGCACAGCGACCACCCCGCCCAGATTGCGAAACTGGCAGACCTGACCCATGACCTGTCGCGCCTGGCCGCCCATCTGCAGGGCGGATGGGAGCCCGATGGCCCGGCGCCGTGGGATGCCCTCTGGCGCTGGGGCGAGGCCAACCTGTCGGAGGAAGGGCAGGAATGCCTCCTCGCCCTTCTGCTAGAGCCGCAAGGCGCCGTGATCGACGACCTCGCCGACACGCTTGACGCCGATGAGGAGACGGGCTTCGCCATCGACGGCAGCCTGCCCATCGCCCGGCTGCGCGATGCGCTGCGCTGCGATTACCCGTGGGTCGACAGGTTCGACTTCGACGACCCCGCGCAGGTCGCCCGCTTCTGGTATGTGTCCGAAGAAAAGCTCGAACCCCGCCTCGGCAACCGCCACCTGGAGGCCGGACAAGAGCGCGAACAACCGCTCGGCATCGCCCGCGCCATCGCCGCCCTGCGCGCCGCGCTGACGGATTGGCCGCAGGACGGCCCGCTGGCCGCCTTCCTGCTGGCCCATCCCGACCACCGCCACACGGTGCGCCGCGTCCTGATGCTGCGCGCCCTGCCCTATGCCGAGATCCGCGACAACGTGCTGGACGACGCCATGCTGCCCATCGACATTCTGCGCTTCAAACTCGCCTTCTTCGGCGCCACCCGCTTCGACCCGCGCTCGGACCGCTGGGTGCGCATCAGCCTGTTCCAAGGCCAACCCTTCCCCGACGAATTGGCCGGATGATGCAAACCCCCATCGACATGGCCCATTCCGAATTGCGCAGCCTCGTGACCAAGGCCGCGCGTGGCGCTGGCCTGGCCTGGGGCCATGCCGAAGAAGCAGGCTGGGCCGCCGACTGGCTGTCCCGGCGCGCCCTGCCGGCGGGCGACTGGGCGGCGATCTGGCTGGCGGCCGCGGCCGAGGGTCGCCCCGGCCCGATCGACTTCGGCATTGCCCTCGCCGACCGTTTGTCCGTTTCCCGTGACCCCCATCTTGACGAACCCCTGCCGGACGACCTTCCGGCCCCCGGTTACCTCTTGCCCTTCCTGCACCGGATCGCGCTGAAGCGGGGGGCGGTCTGCCTGACCGACGCGCTTGGAACCGCCGTCCGGATCGAGGCGGGCGGCGAGGTCGCCTTCGGCCCCTCCTGGTCCGACCGTCCCCGGACCTGGCGCATCACCACCCGACCGCAAGCCCCCGACCCCTCGCGCGCCCGGCTGACCCCGACCCTGGTCGCGTGGCTCGACACGCTCGCCCTGCGCACGACCGTGCCCCCCTCCGAAGCGTCGCGCCGCAACGCGGGGGCCGCAACGCCCGATACCGACTGAGCCCTTCGCCGACTGAAACCTTCCCCGACTGGGCCCTTTGCCGACGGGGCCCGGACCCGCTTGCCGATCCCGCCCCGCCGCGCCATCCTCGGCCCTGCCGCTGCGGACCGGGGGATCAGATGCTGACCAATGCCGATGTCATCGAACTGACGGAATTCCGTCACCACCTGCACCGCCACCCCGAAGTCTCGGGGCAAGAGGAATGGACGGCGGCGCAGGTCGTGCAGGCGCTGGAGCCGCTGCGCCCGCACCGCATCGTCACGGGGCTCGGCGGTCACGGCGTCGCGGCCCTGTGGGAGGGGGCCGAGGCAGGGCCGACGGTCATGTTCCGCAGCGAGCTCGACGCGCTGCCGATCGAGGAACGCACGCAGGCCGCGCATCGCTCGACCCTTGCCGGGAAAGGGCATCTCTGCGGCCATGACGGGCATACGACCATCCTGACAGGCCTGGCCCGCCTGATCGCCCGCCGCCCGCCCGTACGGGGCCGCGTGGTCCTGCTGTTCCAGCCCGCGGAAGAGGACGGATCGGGGGCCGCCGCCGTCCTGGCCGATCCGCGCTTTGCCGCGCTTCGGCCGGACTGGGCCTTCGCCCTGCACAACATGCCGGGCCTGCCGCTGGGCCATGCGGTGATCGCGCCCGGTCCGGCCAACTGCGCCTCCGAAGGACTACGGATCGTCTTTCGCGGACGCACGGCCCATGCCTCGATGCCGGAAACGGGCGTCTCGCCCGCAACGGCCCTGGCCGCCCTGATGCCCGCCGCGCGTGCCGCCGGGAACGGCGGCGCGGTGGAGCCGGGCTTCCGGCTGGTCAGCATCTGCCATGCGCGGATGGGCGAACCGGCCTTCGGCATCACCCCCGGCGAAGGAGAGCTCTGGTTGACCCTGCGCACCCTTCTGGATGCGGACATGGCCGCGTTGCGGGACGAGGTCATGGGGCTGGCCCGCCAGCTTGCCGCGCAGCACGGCCTGGAGGTCGCCTTCACGCATCACGACCGCTTTGCCGCCTGCACCAACGAGGCCGAGGCATCCCGCGCCATCCGCCGCAGCCTCGACGCGCTGGGGATCGGCCACGACGGCCAGGGCCTTCCGATGCGGGCCTCCGAGGATTTCGGTCTGTTCGGCTCCGTGGCCCGATCCGCCATGTTCCTGCTTGGCGCAGGCGAAACCCGGCCTGCCCTGCACAACCCCGATTACGATTTCCCCGACGATCTGATCGCGCAGGGCGTCGCCATCTTCGATCGCATCCTGCGCGATCTGCTGGATTGAACGGCGACGGCATCGGGCCGGACAGGGCGTCAAACGCCTGGTCCGGAGGGGGCGTTGCGAAGGCGGGCGCCGTGCCCGTAGAACACCTCGTCCAGCCAGTCGAAGATCCGCGCATTGGCCAGCCGCGCCGCGCCTACCGCACAATGGGCGCCCGCGCCTTCGGCATCCGTAAAGCGCATCAGGGTCTTGCGGCAGGTCAGGTGGTCGTAAAGCATCTGCGGCTGACCTTTGAAGAACAGATCGTTCTCGGCGTCGCAAACCAGCGTCGGGCAACGGATTTGTTCGGCGATCCCGCCCGTCAGCGCATAGTCCAGCGTCTTGTGCAGGTAATCGGACGGCCCCGAGGCGCCGAAACACCAGATGCCATGCGTGAAGGACCAGCGGGCCACCGGCGAGCGCGCCATGGCGGCGGCGAAGATGCGGTCCAGCTCGGCGCTGGGACCGGCGCGAAGTGCGGCGATCAGGGGCCCTCGGTGCGCGGCAGGAACCGCGCCGAGATTGGCGGCGCCAAAGTCGAAAACGCCGCCGTTCGCGATCACCGCCGCAAGTCGATGCTCGAAAGCCGCCGCGCGGGGCGCCAGATAGCCCCCCAGGCTCTCGCCGCGCAGGGCGATGCGCGCGCCGTCGACCCCGGGCAAGGTCAGGGCGAAATCGACGACCGGCGTGAGGACGCTCTCCCAGTCGGGCCGAAAGACCATCCCCTCGCGGTGCAGCGGACCCGATTGGCCCGGCCCATCGAAGACCAGGACGTGATAGCCGCGCTCGACCGCGGCCCGCGCTCCGCTCCAATGCTTTTCCTCGGCCGATCCGTCGAACCCGGTGTGAAGGATCAAAAGCGGCCGCAACCCCTCGCCCGCGGAATGGAAATAGCCGGGCAGCGTGGTCGTGCCGAAGGGGATTTCGACGGGACGGATGGCCGGATCGAACAGAGCGGCGGCGGCGCGGTAGCAGGCGACAGCGCGTTCGAAGGCGCTGGCGACCCTTGGGTCGCAGGGGTCGGCGTGCAGGAAGAACTCCGAGGCACGATGGTAATTCGTCGCCCGCAGATAGCCGTCGCGCGCGCTGACCCGGTGGCCCTTTGCCTCTTGGCCCTGCGCCTCGGCCTCGACCCGGCATGCCATGGCCGACCAGCCGTCGTACCAGCTGTCGTAGTCGCCCGCGGCGATGGTCCGGCTTGCGGCCATCACTTCGCCGTAGGAACTGCCGCCGTATTCATCCGCTCCGAAGATGCGGAGGGTTTCGAACCAGAACTGTTCGTCGCCGGGAAAGAGAAAGCCATCATGGGTCGATGGCGTGGCCGGGCCCGCATCCGGTGTCATCGGAACTCTCCTCGGATCAAGTGGCCTGCTTCGCGCGGTCGGCGAACCAGAGCGTGAAGGCGCCTGCTGCGGCCAAACCGCAAAGGCTGACGGCAAAGGTCAGGGCCTGGGGCCATGCGGGGTGGTCCAGTAGGACGAGGTCGCCCGCGATCATGGCGACGAAGGCCAGCGCCCAGGCGCCCGCGATGAGCTGGCTGGCGCGCAGCAGGTCCGGGCTGTCGGCATAGGTCGGATCGACCTGCATACGGGCATGGGCAAGGGTAAAGGGCTGGCCGAGCGCCATCCCCGCCAGGATCAGGACCAGCAGCCCGAGCTTGGTGAAAAGATGGGCCGCGGCAAGCGTCATCGCGCTGCCCGTGACCCAGGCCCAGATCGCCAGCCCGCCGAAGATCACGACGACGCCCGCCTCGAAGAGCGGCGCGCCATGGGGCGGCGTCCGCATCGCCTTGACCGCGACGGCCAAGGCGATCAGCGCGGCCAGGCCCAGGGCCGCGGCGGCGCCCAAACGGTCGTTCAGCACGGCGAAGGCGACGAAGGGCAGAAAGCCTAAGAGGGCGTTCATGATCCGATCCTATCCAACGAGCGAGACAGATTGCAGGACGAGCCTGAGAAAGGTGTCCCGGTGCAAAGTCGGGGGCAAGGCCGCCATCGTGCGGTCCAGCCCGCCGTCCAGCAGCAGTACGGCATAGCCATGGACCAGGCACCAGAGCGCGGTGGCCTGCGCGGCGAGCGCGCCTTGGGTCTGCGGGCTGCGTCCCGGCCAGTCGGCCAGAAGCCCGCGCAGGATCTGCCGCTTGGCCTCCAGCGCCGCCTTCAGCGCCGGTCGCTGGGTGTCGAGCCTCTCGCTGCGATACATCAGGGTGAAAAGCCCCGGATGGCGCTGCGCAAAGGCGACATAGCTTTCCCCCAGGGCCAGGGCGCTGTCCCGCGGGGTCGGGGCGGCCTCCATCGCCTGCGTCAGCGCGGCATGCATGCGCATGTGCCCCGAGGCGGCCAGCTCGGACAAGAGGCCGGTCAGATCGTCGAAATGTTTGGAGGGCGCCGCCGGAGACACCCCCACGGCCCGCGCCAGCCCGCGCAGGGTCAGGCCGGGCACGCCCTCGGCCTCCAGCACGCGCTCGGCCTCGGCCAGCAGCGCGTTCTTCAGATCGCCATGGTGAAAGGGCTTGGCGGGTTTTGTCGGGTCATGTTCATCCATGGCGGCGGGGATAATGCAAAAGTAAACGATGTCAACTTTGAAGGCGCGGAGGGCGTCGCAAGGCCGAAAGCGCAATGGCCAGCGCGCTCAGCCCGTCTATGGTCAGGTCCAGGACATGGCTCTGCGCGCCCCATGTCGGGATCGGCCGCCTCGGAGAGCATGTCCTGGCTCAAGACGGGCGCTTCACCGGCAGGATGCCGCCCGGCCCTTTGCCCGCGCTCAGACCGGCAGCAACGCCAAATCCGCCGCCGTCAGGGTCAGTCCCGTCGCCAGGTCGATGGTCGTCGATTGGATCACATAGGTCATGGACATCTCCATGGGGAAAGGGGCGCCCGCTCTGGCGCCCCGCTGGTCTCAGTTGGCGGTCGTCGGGCCGAAGGTCGTCGCGATCTCGGTCACGGCATCGACCGGAAAGCCCCCGAGGGCGCCATGGCGCCGCACCGCCTCGGGGCTCTCGGCCGCGTGCACGCAGTAAAGCCGGTCGCCCGCGACATAGGTCAGCTCCCAGACATAGGGCACGCCCATCCCGTCCACGACCGCATTCGACTTGGCGGCGATGTCGCGCAGTTCCTGCGGGGTCAGCAGGCTTGCCCCCGGCACATGGCGTTCGATGAGGTATTTCGGCATGTCATCCTCCTTGCACTGGCCGTCCTGGCCATGACCGCAGCCTGCGGGTGCGGCGTGGGCGTCGCCGTGTGCGCTCACGAAATAGTTTGCGCCGGGGGGGCCGCGTTGTTGCACATGCCGCGCGGTTCTGTGGCAAGCTTCGCCGCGAAAGGGGCCGCGATGCAGATCAGGTTGTTGGGACGGCCCGAACTTGTCGGAGATGGGGGCGACCTTGCCGTGCGGGGGCGCCAGCCTTGGGCCGTGCTGGCCCGGGTTCTTCTGGCCGACCGCCCGCTCTCGCGCCGCCAACTGGCCCAGGAGCTGTTCCCCGAGACCGTCGATCCCTTGGGCGCCCTGCGCTGGTGCCTTGCCAGCCTGCGCCGCGCGCTGGGGGCCGAGGTGCTGACCGGCGACCCGATTGCGGCGAACCTGCCCGAGGGCGTCCGCGTCGATGCCCTGAGGATCGAGGCCGCGGAGTTCGATCCGCTTTGCGCCGGAGAGCTTTTGCAGGACAGCGCGCCGGAAGTCTGCGGGCCGGAGTTCGAGACCTGGCTGCTGGTCGAACGCGCCCGGCTGGCGACCCGCGTCGCCGAGCGCCTGCGCCGCGACACGATCGAGGCCCTGGCGCTGGGTCAGGCCGCCCGCGCGCTGCAGCTGGCCCGCCATGCCGTCCAGCGCGACCCTTTCGACGAGGGCGCCCATCTGCACCTGGTCCGCGCCCTGGTCCTGTCGGGCCATGCCGAGGCCGCGCTGGCCCATGCCGAGCGGACCGAGGCGCAGTTCCTGGCCGAGCTTGGCACGCCCCCGGTCGTGGCCCTGCGGCTGGCGGCGCGGCCCAAGGCGCCCGGGGCCGCGGCCCCGGCGGTCCAGGCGCGCACCCTGTTGCAGGCCGGCACCGCGGCCCTTAAGGCGGGTGCGGTGGAAACCGGGCTCGATTGCCTGCGCCGCGCCAGCGCCGCGGCCGAGGCGGCGCTGGACCCCAAGCTCGAAGCCGAGAGCCTGGCCGAGCTCGGGACCGCGCTGATCCATTCGATCTGCGGCCATGACGAAGAGGGCATGCTGCACCTGCGTCGGGCGGAAGAGATGGCCCTGCAGCACCAGTCCCGCGCCATCGCCTGCAATGCGGTGCTGGAGCAAAGCTATTCCGAGGCTTTGGCCGGTCGCCGCCCCCTGGCCGAGGCGATGACCGCCCGGGCGCTGGACCTCGCAGATGGCG
Source organism: uncultured Pseudorhodobacter sp. (assembly GCA_945952425.1). Taxonomy (GTDB): domain Bacteria; phylum Pseudomonadota; class Alphaproteobacteria; order Rhodobacterales; family Rhodobacteraceae; genus Stagnihabitans. The sequence goes on from CAMFIX010000012.1 coordinate 13,792, forward strand.
ACCCGCTGCTTTTGGCCTCGGTCCATGCTTTCGCGGGGTTCAACCTGGCCGATTGGGGCCGCCATGGCGCGGCCGATGCCGCCCATGACGCGGCGATCCGGGCAGCGCGCCAATCGGGGGCCGCCCGGCGCGAGGCCTGGGCGCTTGGGCTCGGCGCCTGGGGCAAGCTGCGGGCGGGGCAAGCCGATGCGGCGGCCGATTGGGCCCGCGCCAGCCTGGATCTTTGCGGGCGGATCGAATGGCTGTCCTTCCGCCCCTGGCCCGAAGCCATTGTGGCCGAGGCCGACCTGGCCCTTGGCGCCGACCCTTTGCCAGTGCTGGAGGGCCTGCAGGGCACCTTCGCCATGGCGACGCATCTGGACGATTCCTGCTGGATCGCGGCCGCGCTGCGCGCCATGGCGGCAGCGCAGGAAATCCTGGGGCGCCGGGCGCAGGCCTTGACCACGCTGGCACAGGCGGACCGGGCCTTCGCCGGCTCCCGCGATCCTTATGTCGCGCTGGAGGTCGAGATCCTGCGCGACCGCACCCGCCTGACCCTGGACGACGACCCCGAGGCCGGGGCGCCCTTGTTGCAGGATCTGCTGACCATGGCGATCCGCACCCATGCCGAGCCCGCCATCGACTGCGCCCTGCGCTGGCGGAGGGCGCGGCTGGCCGGGCAGACGGTCTAGGGACTCGGGCTAGGGACTCGGTGGCTCGATCATGCGATAGCCCGCCCCGGGTTCGGTGCGCAGGATCGTGGGATTGGCGGGGTCCGGCTCGATCTTGGCGCGCAGCTGTCCGATGAAGACGCGCAGATATTGCGTATCGTCGTGATGCGCCGGGCCCCAGACCGCCGTCAGGATCTGGCGGTGGGTGACCACGCGGCCGAGGTTGCGGGCCAAGACCTCCAGCAGGGCATATTCCTTGGGGGTCAGCCGCAGGGCCTCGCCGTCGCGCAGCACCAGGCGCTTGTCCAGGTCGATGACCAGGGCGCCGATCTCGACGCGCGGAACCTCGCCCCTGCCCCGGGCGGCATGGCGGGCGGCCGTGCGCAGGCGCGCTTGCAGCTCGGCGATGCCGAAGGGCTTTTCCAGGTAGTCGTCGGCCCCAAGATCCAGCGCCGCCACCTTCTCGGCCTCGCGGTCCCGGGCCGACAGGACGATGACCGGCACCTGCGAAAAGGTGCGCAGGTCGCACAGCACCTCCTTGCCGTCGCGGTCGGGCAGGCCGAGGTCCAGAAGCACCGCATCCGGGGCGACCAGGGCCGCCAGCCGCAGCGCCTCGGCGCCGGTCAGGGCGGGGCGGGTCTGGTGGCCCGCGCTTTCCAACCCGATGCGCAGCATGGTCTGGATCTGCGGGTCGTCGTCGACGATCAGGATCAGGGACATCAGACCTCCTCGGGCGGGAGTTCGGCGGCGGGCAGGCGCACCACCATGCGGGTGCCGCGCCGCCGCACGGCCGGGCTTTCGGCATGGATCGTGCCGCCCATCGCCGTGACGAGACCGCGGCAGATCGACAGGCCAAGCCCGGTCCCCGGCCTGCGCCGGTCGGTGCCGCCGGCGCGATAGAACTTTTCGAAGACGCGCTCAAGATCGGCGGGCTTGATCCCCGGCCCCTCGTCCGTGACGCTGACCATCACCTGATCCCCAAGGTTGCGGGCGTGGATGGCGACCTCGCCGCCTTCGGCATATTTATGCGCATTGTCGGCCAGGTTGAACATGACCTGGCCCAAAAGATCCTGGTCGCCCCGCACGAAATGCAGGTCGGGGGCCAGGCTGACCCGGGTCGCCTGCCCCGGATGGGTCTGGGCGCAGCGCTCGACCGCCTCGCGGATCGCATCGCCCACATCGACCCAATCGCGCCGCACCTTCACCGCACCGGCTTCGATCCGGCTCATCTCCATCAGGTTGCCGACGAAGCGGTTCAGCCGCCCGGCCTCTTGACCGATGGTCTGCAACAGGTCGTCCCTTTGATCGGCGGCCAGCGCGCCGCGCTCTTGCAGCGTCGTCACCGAGCCCAGGATCGCGGCCAAGGGTGTGCGCAGGTCGTGGCTGAGCGAGGCCAGCAGCGCGTCGCGGATGTTTTCGTTTTCCTGCAGGGCGGCGGCCTTGACCGCCTCGCGCACCAGAAGCGCACGGTCGAGCGCGAGCGCGGCCTGCTCGATCGTGGCGGCCAGCTGCGTCTCGTCCTCGGGCGGGGCTGCCTCGTTCGGGGTGACGCCCAGCACACCCACCACGCGGGTCGGCGTGCGCAAGGGATGAAAGCGCCAGCGGATGTTCGGCAGCGTGCCCGTCCGCCAGCCCGCGGGCTCTGCCTTGGCCAGTGCCCAGCGGGCGGCGGTCAGTTCGGCCGGGTCGGTCAGCTCGTCCGGCGGCCAGGCGGCGCGGGGGGCCAGGTCCGGGCCTTCTGGCAAGAGGAGGATCGCGTTCGCCCCGGTCAGCGCATGAACCTGGGCGACCGTGGCCCAAAGCACATCCTCTTCGGTCGAGGCGACGGCAAGCTTGCGGGAAAAGCCGGCTTGCGCCTCGATGGCGCGGGTCTGGGCCAGGGCGGCCCGCGCCTGGGCGCGAATCCGGCCGGTCAGCGATCCGGTCAGGGTGGCCACGGCCAGGAAGATCAGCAACGCAAACAGCTCGTGCGGTTTGGCGATGGTCAGGGTGTGGACCGGGTCGATGAAGAAGAAGTTATAGGCCAGGAAGGCGCATCCCGCCGCCAGCACCGCCGCCCGCGTGCCGCGCAGCATCGCGGCCGCCAGGACGCCCAGAAGGAAGATCATCGAGAGGTTGGGAAGCGCCATCACCGCGGCCAGACCAAGGCCCGCCGCCACGCCGAGGCTTGTGGCCACCAGCGCGAGGCCGAGGTCGCCCAGCAGCCCCGGCCCGATCCAGGGACCGAGGGTCCAAGGGCTTGGCGTGTCGGCAAGCGGCACGACCGTGACGGGGATCTCTTCGGCCTGGGCCAGAAGCGCCCGGGCCAGCGAGCGCCCCAATCCAAGGCGGGACCGCCTTTGACCCAGCAGGATCTGGGTGACATTCTCGCGCCGGGCCAGGCGCAGAAGGTCGGTCGCGAAACCCGTGCTGGTCAGCCTTTGCACCTCGGCCCCCAGGCTTTCGGCCAGGGCCAGGCTCTCCGCAACATCCGGGCGGGCGGCCCCCGGGCGGGCCAGCGAGACCGCGATCCAGCTGGCATTCAGCGAGGCCGCCTGCCGCGCCGCCAGCCGCACCAGCCTTTCCCCTGCCCCATCCGGCCCGATACAGACCAAAAGCCGCTCGGAGGCGCCCCAGGGCCCCTCGATGGCCTTTTGCCGCAGGATCTGGGTCATCTGGTCCTCGACCCGGTCGGCGGTGCGCCGCAAGGCGAGTTCGCGCAAGGCGGTCAGATTGCCGGGGGTAAAGAAATTCTCGGTCGCCCGGCGCGCGGTCTGGGCCATGTAGATCTTGCCCGCCTTCAGTCGTGCGATCAGCTCGTCGGGCGGGATATCGACCAGGACCACGTCCTGGGCCCTCTGCAGGACGGAATCCGGCACCGTCTCGCGCACCTGGACCCCGGTGATCTGCGCCACGACATCGGCCAGGCTTTCCAGGTGCTGGATGTTCAGCGCGGTCCAGACGTCGATACCCGCGTCCAGCAGTTCCTGCACATCCTGCCAGCGTTTCGGGTGACGGCTGCCCTCGGCATTGGTATGCGCCAATTCATCGACGATCAGCAGACCGGGATGAAGAGCTAAGGCGGCGTCCAGGTCGAACTCTTCCAGCGTCTGGCCGCGATAGGCGATCTGGCGACGGGGGAGCGTCTCCAGCCCCTGCGTCAGGGCCATGGTCTCATGGCGGCCATGGGTCTCCACCAGGCCTATGACAGGGGGGTGGCCCTCGGCCTTCAACCGTTGCGCGGCCGAGAGCATGGCATAGGTCTTGCCCACCCCCGGCGCGGCCCCGAGGAAGATCTTCAGACGCCCCGGCCGGTCGGCCCTGGTCAGAGACAGAAGCGCATCGGGGTCGGGCCGTTTCGGGGCGTCGGGCGCGGTCACTGCGGCAACGCATCCAGGGCGAGGTTCAAGGCCAGGACATTGACGCGCGGCTCTCCGATCAGGCCCCAGAGGCGGGTTTGCGTCTGGGCCATGACCAGCGCCCGGACCGCATCGGGCGGCAGACCGCGGGCTTGCGCCACGCGGGCGACCTGGGCCAGGGCATTGGCGGGCGAGATGTCGGGGTCCAGCCCCGAGGCCGACATCGTCACCGCATCGGCCGGGATGCCGGGGCGCGCCTCGGCCTTCACCCGGTCGATCAGCTTTTGCGCGGTCGGCCCGAGGTTCGACCCACCCGAGGCCATCGGGTCATAGCTGCCGGCCGAGGGACGGGGGTGAAAATAGCGCGTTTGGGTGAAGGCCTGACCCAGAAGGGCCGAGCCCACCACGCGGTCGGCTTGGACGACCGGGCTGCCCCCGGCCTGCCAGGGAAAGGCCAGGCGCGCGGCGCCGGTCAGCGCCAGAGGATAGGCCAGGCCCAGAAGCAGGGTGAACATCCCCATGAAGGTGACGGCGGGGCGAAGATGCTGGATCATGACGGGCTCCTTCAAGCCAAGTGCAGGGCTGCGACGCCAAGGTCGATGACCTTGATGCCGACGAAGGGCAGGACCAGCCCACCCAGGCCATAGACGGTCAGGTTGCGCCGCAAAAGCGCCGCCGCGCCCACGCGACGGTACGGCACGCCGCGCAAGGCCAGGGGGATCAGCGCCACGATAATCAGCGCGTTGAAGATCACCGCCGACAGGATGGCCGATTGCGGCGAGGCCAGGCCCATCAGGTTCAGCACCTGCATCTGCGGATAGGTCGCGACGAAGAGCGCGGGCAGGATGGCGAAATACTTCGCCACGTCGTTGGCGATGGAAAAGGTCGTCAGCGAGCCCCGCGTCATCAACAGCTGCTTGCCGATCTCGACGATCTCGATCAGCTTGGTGGGGCTGCTGTCCAGGTCCACCATATTGCCCGCCTCGCGCGCGGCCTGGGTGCCGGTCTGCATGGCCACGCCGACATCGGCCTGGGCCAGCGCGGGCGCGTCGTTTGTCCCGTCGCCGCACATGGCGATGAGGCGCCCGCCCACCTGCTCGCGGCGGATATAGGCCAGCTTGTCCTCGGGCGTGGCCTCGGCGATGAAGTCGTCCACCCCGGCCTCCGAGGCGATGGCGGCGGCGGTCACCGGGTTGTCGCCCGTCACCATCACCGTGCGGATGCCCATGGCGCGCAAAGCGGCGAAGCGCTCGCGGATCGCGGGTTTGATGACGTCCTTCAGGTGGATCACCCCCAAAAGCCGCCCGCCATCGGCCACCGCCAAGGGCGTGCCCCCCGAGCGCGCCACCTGGTCCACCGCGTGCCGAAACTCGGGCGGGGCCGCGACGCCCGCAAAGCGCAGGACGGAGTCGACCGCCCCCTTGCGCAGGCTTCGCCCGCCGATGTCGACCCCCGACAGCCGGGTCTGCGCGGCGAAGGGCACCAGCACGGCGCCGATCAGCGGCTGATCCTGCAGCCCGAAATCCGAACGCGCCAGCGCCACGATCGACCGGCCTTCGGGCGTCTCGTCGCCCATGCTGGCCAGAAGGCTGGCGCTGGCCAGCTCTGCCGCGCTGACATCTGCCAGCGGCAGGAATTCCGTCGCCATGCGGTTGCCGAAGGTGATCGTGCCGGTCTTGTCGAGAAGGAGCGTATCCACCTGT
>CAMFIX010000013.1 GCA_945952425.1 uncultured Pseudorhodobacter sp.
GCGGCTGGATCTCGGGCCGGGGCGGCTGCCGGGGCTCCTGGCCATGGGCGCGGAAGACCCGCATCAGTTCAAACCCACCCATGGCACGGATTTGCTTGCCTTTTTCGGCGGGGTCTTCGAAAGGGTCATGCGGAAATGGCTGGCCTAGATGTTCAGGCGTCGGAGGGTCAGGCGGCCTCTTTGGCGCGCTGGCTGGAGTATCTGTCGGGCGTGAAGGGCTATTCGCCGCGCACGATTGCGGGCTATGCCACGGATGTGCGGCGGTTTTTGGGCTTTCTCGCGGGCTATCGCGGGGGCGCGGAGGGGATCGCGGCGATGGCCACGATCAGCCAGACCGACCTGCGCGCCTGGATGGCCTACGAACGCGACCGCGGCCTCGGCGCGCGCTCGCTGGCGCGGGCTTTGTCGTCGGTGCGCAGTTTCATGCGCTGGCTGGCCGAGCGCGACGATATGGATGCGACGGTGATCCTGTCGGCCAAGGGTCCGAAATACCTGCGGAAATTGCCGCGCCCCCTGTCGGTGGACGGCGCGCAGGAGGTGATCGAGGATATGGGTGCTGCGCGCGAAGGCTGGATCGGGGCGCGCGATCTGGCCGTGACGACGCTGCTTTACGCCTGCGGTCTGCGGATATCAGAGGCCTTGGGCCTGACGGGCGCGGCGCATCCTCTGCCCGACGTGCTGCGCATCAAGGGCAAGGGCGGCAAAGAGCGGCTGGTGCCGGTTCTGCCTATCGCGCGCGAGGCGGTGGCGGAGTATCTGCGGCAAAGCCCCTGGCCGCTGGAGCGCGAGGCGCCGCTTTTTCGCGGGGCACGGGGCGGGGCGCTGAACCCGCGTCTGATCGCCCGCGCGATGGAAGAGGCACGGCTGCGGTTGGGTCTGCCCGCCACCGCGACGCCCCATGCGCTGCGCCATTCCTTTGCCACGCATCTTCTGGCCGCGGGTGGAGATTTGCGGTCTATTCAAGAGCTTCTGGGCCATGCCTCGCTGTCGACGACCCAGGCCTATACCGCCGTCGATGCCGCGCGGCTGATGGAGGTCTATGCGGCCGCCCATCCCCGCGCCTGATTCGAATGAAAGCTTCGAATTTTAGCTATTAAATCTCGCGCATTAGGCTTTCGTAAACCAGCATGTGGAAAAGTGGGGAGGCCCGTCTGATGCGGGCCCCGTTCGATACGGGTATGGTCCAGAAAGGAACGGTCATGATCTCTGCCCTGTCCGGTGCCGGAAGCCGCGCGCTTCTGTCGCTGTTCGGCCGGCCGAAGTCCCAAGGCCCGGCCGACGATCTCTCGCAACTTGCCGGTGCCTCCGCGGGCCCCGGCGTGGCGCCCGATACGCTTTTCGCCTCGATGGTCGACCAGGCCGGCGCGCCCGACGACCTGGCCGCCAAGGCCGTCGCTGCCTTGGACCGCGACAGGTCCGGCACACTGAACACAGACGAACTTTCGCAGGCTTTCCAATCGGTTGCCTCGTCGGGCACCCTGTCGTCGGTCGCAGGCCTGGTGCAGAACATCCTGGCTCAGGTCGATACCGACGGCGATGGCGCCGTCTCGGGGACCGAGCTTTCCGCCGCCGTCGCGGGGCTGACCAAGGGCGGCTCCACCGATGACGCGGGGCTGAACCGGCTTTTGCAGCAGACCATGGGGGCGTTGGATGCCGATGGCGACGGCAAGGTGACGGGGGCAGAGGCGGCGCAGTCGCTCGGCCTGGCCACCAATGCCCTGCCCGCGGCCAGTCCCGGCATCGACGCCCGCCCCGCCACCGCGCCGAAGTCGATGTACGAGGCGATCTTCTCGATGCGCGTCAACCCGGGCGGCGGCGAAGACTCCGCCCAGGCCCGCGAGGCGATTTCCACCCGCCTGCGCGACCAGCTGATGGGGTGAGGCGCGCGTCGCGCTTGCGTCCGGCCGGTTTTGACGGCATGACCGGGCCATGCCCATGCGCCTCAAAGCCCTGCTCGTCCACCTGTTGACCGCCTCGGGCGCGGTCCTGTCGATGCTGGCCATGCTCGCCGCCGTCGACCGGCAGTGGAGCATGATGTTCCTCTGGCTGCTCGTCGCGCTGATCGTCGATGGGATCGACGGCCCCCTGGCCCGGCGTTACGACGTCAAGACCAACTGGCCGATCCACGACGGCGTGCTGATGGACCTGATCGTCGATTACCTGACCTATGTCTTCATCCCGGCCTATGCGCTTTGGGCCAACGGGATGCTGCAGGGAACGCTGGGGGCGCTCGCGCTCGGGGCGCTGATCTACGGCTCGGTCATCTATTTCGCCGACACGCGGATGAAGACCAAGGACAAGAGCTTCGCGGGTTTTCCGGCCTGCTGGAACATGGTGGTCCTCGTGCTTTTCGCGCTGAACCCGGGGCCGAACTGGGTGCTGGCGACGGTGGTGCTTTTGACCATCGCGATGTTCCTGAACCTGAAATTCATCCATCCGACGCGCACGCCGCGCTGGTATCCGGTCAACCTCGGGGTCGCGATCCTCTGGCTGGTCACCGCGGGCCAATCGGCCTGGCTCGGCTTCGAGGAAAGCGGGGTCGTGCATGTCCTGCTGCTGGCCGCCTCGCTCTACCTGTGTTTCGCAGGCATCGCCCAGCAGATCCTGCCGGAAAAGAAAGCCGACCGCATCCGCTGAGACCCGATTTTTCGGCGAAAAATCGCGCGCCTCTCACCCCCGATTTTTCGCAGAAAAATCGAGCCGCGCGGGGATCAGGCCGCGCAGGGCATTGCCGACCCAAAGGCGCACGCGGGGCAGGTCTTCCACGGCCAAAACCTCTTCCGGCACCGCAAGTTCTGCGCGCAGCACCCCCTCCAACAGCCCGCAGGCCAGGGGCGGCGTGCGCATCCCCTGCCCGCGGTCGAAAAAGACCGATGTGATCGTCCCCTCGCAGACCTCTCCGGCGGAATTGGCCATCAGAACCTCGTCCAAGGCCCCCATCCCCGCCCGCGCCGCCTCGTAATCGGCGCGCGCATTGGTCTTGAACCGGCGGAGCGGGTTCGGCGCCAGCACCACGTCGGAGAGGCCGACCCGCCATTCCGCCTTGGCGGCGGGAAGCGCGAAGACCTCTGCCGTCACCGCGCCCGAGGCCTCGGCCAGCAAACGCACCCGGGCCGGGGCCGCGGGCGCGGGCCATTCCACCCGCGGCACCGCCCAACCCAGGGCCGCGGCAGAGCGCGTCAGCCGCGCCATGTGCCCCGCCTGCCGCGGATAGGCGGCGCCGTCCCAGAGCATCGTCTCGATCAGCCTCAGCCCGGGGTCGCGAGCCCGCTGATGTAGCGCGCTTTCCAATGCGCTTCCTCCCATTCGCCCTCGGCGGTCGAATCCTGCACCACCCCGCCGCCGACGTTCAGCAGGATGCGCCCCTGCGTCACCTGCAGCGTGCGGATTGCCACGTTGAAACAGCTCGCCCCATTCGGCGCCATCCAGCCGATCGCGCCGCAATAGGGGCCGCGGGGATGCGGCTCCAGCTCGGCGATGATCTCCATCGCGCGGATTTTCGGCGCCCCGGTGATCGAGCCGCAAGGGAAAAGCGCGGGCATCAGCCGGGCCAGGGCGGGCGGCTCCACCAGCTCGCCCACCACGCGGCTGACCATCTGGTGCAGCGTCGCATAACTTTCCACCGCGAAAAGCTCGGGCACGCGGACCGAGCCCACGCGGGAAATCCGGCTGATGTCGTTGCGCAGAAGATCGACGATCATCAGGTTCTCCGCCCGGCCCTTGTCGGAGGCGCGCAGCTCTTCGGCCAGTTCCAGGTCGCGGATCGGATCGGCATCGCGGGGCGCGGTGCCCTTCATCGGCCGGCTTTCGATGCGCCCGGCCGCATCGGTGCGCAAAAACAGCTCGGGCGAGCGCGAAATCAGCACCGGCAGGTCCGGCCCGAAGTCGCAATAGGCGCCGAAGCCGACCGACTGCCGGGCGCGCAGGGCGGCGTAAAGCTCCCAGGGGCCGCCCTCGACCAGGCGGCTTTCCATCGGGAAGGTCAGGTTGATCTGATAGCAGTCACCGGCCGCGATATAGGCCTTCAGCCGGGCCATGGCGGCGGCATAGGCCGGCCAGTCGACCAAGGGGCGCAGCGGCGCCACGGCGGCCCGGGCGCGGCCGGGCAGATCGGCGGGTGCCGGGCCAACATAAATCCCGAAAGCCAGGAGCGGCGCCCCGCCCGGCGGCATCAGCCGGGCGAGCTTCGGCTCCAGCGCATAGCCCGCTTCATAGGCCATCCAGCCCGCGACCCAATGCCCGCGCGCCCGCGCCGCATCCAGCGCCTGCAGCGCGGGCAAGACCTCGCCCGCCGCCCGCGCCACGACCATCCCCCGCGCGCCCTTGAAAACCGCCGCCCCCTGCGGCCCGTGTTCCAGAAGGATCATGCCCGTCTCCATTCCGCCCCCCATGACCTACGGCCTCCCCTGCCCGGGCGCCAGTGCACAATGGCCCGGTTTGCACGCGAAAACGACCCGTTTCGCCCAGGAATTTCCCGCGGCTCTGACCGGGTTCTGTAAATTTCTATTCAAAGCTGGACAGATTGAAAAATCGTGTTTTCATGGGCTTTGGGCGGGACAATCTGTCGCAGCCACCAACAACAAGCCGCCTCAGCGGCACGAGGGACACGGAGGGACCATGGCTGATAACTACTCCGACAAGGAGAATCATGAGGACATGAAAGTTCTGCATGGCATGGGCTATGCGCAGGAGCTTTCGCGTTCGATGTCGAAATTCTCGAACTTCGCGATTTCCTTCTCGATCATCTGCATCCTGTCGGGCGGGATCAACTCCTTCGCCCAGGCGATCTCGTCGGTGGGCGGGGCGGGGGCGGGGATCGGCTGGATCGTGGGCTGCCTCCTTTCGGGGATGTTCGCCCTGTCGATGGCCCAGATCGCAAGCGCCTTCCCGACGGCGGGGGGGCTTTACCACTGGGGCTCGATCCTGGGGAACCGTTTCGTGGGCTGGCTGACGGCCTGGCTGAACCTCCTGGGGCTGATTACCGTTCTGGGCGCGATCAACATCGGGACGGCCTATTACTTCGCGGGCACCTTCGGGCCGATGTTCGGCTTTACCGGGACCGACTTGCAGGTCGTGACCTTCGTCGCGGCGATCACCATCGTCCAGGCGATCTTCAACCATGTCGGCATCAAGGCCACCACCTTCCTGACCGACATTTCCGGCTGGATCATCTTTGCCACCACCGCGGTGCTGGTCGCGGCCTGCCTGATCTATGCCCCGGCCATCGACATCTCGCGGCTGTGGACCTTCACCAACTACTCGGGCGATGCCGGGGGCGGGGTCTTCCCGCAGTCGGACAACATGGGGTATCTCTTCCTGCTCTGCCTGCTGTTGCCGGTCTATACGATCACCGGCTACGACGCCTCGGCCCATACGTCCGAAGAGACCAAGAACGCCGCCCATTCGGTGCCGCGCGGCATCGTGACGGCGGTCTTCTGGTCGTCGCTGGTGGGCTGGGTCATGGTCTGCGCCATCACGCTCGCCATCCCCGATATGAAGGTCGCGGCCGGCCAGGGCTGGACCATGTTCTATGCCACGCTGGATGCGATCCTGCCCGCGGGCCTCAAGAACGTGATCTACCTCGGCATCTTCATCACCCAGCTGCTCTGCGGCCTGGCCACGGTGACGTCGGCCAGCCGGATGCTGTTCGCCTTCTCGCGCGATGACGGGATGCCGGTGGGGTCCAAGGCGCTCTCGACCGTGTCGCCGAAATACCGCACGCCGGTGAATGCGATCTGGACGGCGACGGTGCTGTGCATCCTCTACGTCGTCCTGGCGATGATGCTGAAAGTGGTCGATCCGGTGACGGGCGTTGCGACCTCGATCTATGTGATCGTGGTGAACTCGACGCTGGTCTTCCTGTTCCTGTCCTTCTCGGTGCCGCTGGTGGCGGGGATGCTGGCGTTCGGCGGGCCGAAATGGCCGAAGCCCGGCCCCTGGGCGATGAGCGCGGGCGTCTATCGCCTGGTCACCCTTCTGTCGGTCATCGGCATGGGCGTGATCCTCTTCATCGCGGTCGCGCCGCCGAACGAGCGGGTGCTTTACGTCGTCCTGGGCTTCCTGGCCCTGGCGCTGGTCCTGTGGGTCGCGGTCGAGAACCGCCGCTTCGAGGGCCCGCCGACGGGCGACCGCATCGCCGCCCGCAAGGCCGCGATTGCCGCCGCCGAGGCCAAGGTCGGCCAGAAGGGCTGATCGCATGTCATGAAAGGGGGCCGGAGGGGCGATCCTCCGGCCCTTTTCGTTTGCGCTGTGGCAGGGGCCGATTCCGCCTTGCGCCGGGCTTTATTCCGCCTATAACCCCGCCAGTTTGCCCGGCCCTGATGGAGACAGCGATGCCCAAGAGAACCGATATCAAATCCATCATGATTATCGGCGCCGGGCCCATCGTCATCGGCCAGGCCTGCGAATTCGACTATTCGGGCGCGCAAGCCTGCAAGGCGCTTCGCGAAGAGGGCTACCGGGTGATCCTGGTGAACTCGAACCCCGCGACGATCATGACCGACCCGGGGCTGGCCGATGCCACCTATATCGAGCCGATCACCCCCGAAGTCGTCGCCAAGATCATCGAGAAAGAGCGCCCCGACGCGCTTCTCCCCACCATGGGCGGGCAGACCGGCCTGAACACGGCGCTGGCCTTGGACGACCTAGGCGTGCTGGCGAAGTTCAACGTCGAGCTGATCGGCGCCAAGCGGCATGCCATCGAGATGGCCGAGGACCGCAAGCTTTTCCGCGAGGCGATGGACCGGATCGGGCTGGAAAACCCCAAGGCTGCCATCGTCGCCGCCCCCAAGGGGGCGAATGGCAAGTATGACGTCAAGGCGGGGTTGGACACCGCGATTGCGGAACTGGCCACGGTCGGCCTGCCCGCCATCATCCGCCCCGCCTTCACCTCGGGCGGCACCGGCGGCGGCGTGGCCTATAACCGCGACGATTACGAGGCCATCGTGAAATCGGGGCTGGAGGCTTCTCCAGTCGCCCAGGTGCTGATCGACGATAGCCTGCTGGGCTGGAAGGAATACGAGATGGAGGTCGTCCGCGACAAGGCGGACAATGCGATCATCGTCTGCTCCATCGAGAACATCGACCCGATGGGCGTCCATACCGGCGACTCGATCACGGTCGCTCCGGCGCTGACCCTGACCGACAAGGAATACCAGATCATGCGCAACGGCTCGATTGCCGTGCTGCGCGAGATCGGGGTCGAGACCGGCGGGTCCAACGTGCAATGGGCGATCAACCCGGCGGATGGGCGGATGGTGGTGATCGAGATGAACCCGCGCGTGTCGCGGAGTTCCGCTTTGGCGTCCAAGGCCACCGGCTTCCCCATCGCCAAGATCGCGGCGAAACTGGCGGTCGGCTATACGCTGGACGAGCTGGACAACGACATCACCAAGGTCACGCCCGCGTCGTTCGAGCCCTCCATCGACTATGTCGTCACCAAGATCCCGCGTTTCGCCTTCGAGAAATTCCCGGGCAGCGAGCCCAATCTGACCACCGCCATGAAGTCGGTGGGCGAGGCGATGGCCATCGGCCGCACGATCCATGAATCGCTGCAAAAGGCGCTGGCCTCGCTGGAAACCGGCCTGAGCGGCTTTGACGAAATCGCCATCCCCGGCGCCCCGGATCGCGCCGCCATCACCTCGGCCCTGTCGAAAGCCACCCCCGACCGGCTGCGGGTGATCGCCCAGGCCATGCGCCACGGGCTCTCGGACGACGAGATCAATGCGATCACCGCCTTCGACCCCTGGTTCCTCGCCCGCATCCGCGAGATCATCGACACCGAGGCGCAAATCCGCAAGAACGGCCTGCCCGTCGATGCCACCGGCATCCGCAAGCTGAAGATGATGGGCTTCACCGACAAGCGGCTCGCCACCCTGACCGGCCGCGACGAGGCGCAGGTGCGCCGCGCCCGGCGCAACCTTGGCGTCAAGGCCGTCTTCAAGCGCATCGACACCTGCGCCGCCGAATTCGAGGCCCAGACGCCCTACATGTATTCCACCTACGAAGTCCCCGCGATGGGCGACGTGGAATGCGAGGCGCGTCCTTCAGGCGCCAAGAAGGTTGTCATCCTCGGCGGCGGTCCGAACCGCATCGGCCAGGGCATCGAATTCGACTATTGCTGCTGCCACGCCTGCTATGCGCTGACCGAGGCGGGCTACGAGACCATCATGGTCAACTGCAACCCCGAGACGGTTTCGACCGACTACGACACCTCGGATCGCCTCTATTTCGAACCGCTGACCTTGGAGCATGTCCTTGAAATCCTTCGGGTCGAGCAGGAGAACGGTACCTTGCACGGCGTGATCGTCCAGTTCGGCGGCCAGACGCCGCTGAAGCTGGCGAATGCGCTGCACGAGGAAGGCATCCCGATCCTCGGCACCACGCCCGACGCCATCGACCTGGCCGAAGACCGCGAGCGCTTCCAGAAGTTCCTCCAGGAGCTGGGCCTGAAGCAGCCCCACAACGGCACCGCCCGCAGCCGCGACGAGGCCTTCGCCGTGGCGCATGACGTCGGCTATCCGCTGGTGATCCGCCCCTCCTTCGTCCTCGGCGGTCGCGCCATGGAAATCGTCCGCGACGATGCCCAGCTGGAGCGTTACATCTCCACCGCCGTGCAGGTCTCGGGCGACAGCCCGGTGCTTCTGGACAGCTATCTCTCGGGCGCCATCGAGGTCGATGTCGATGCGCTTTGCGACGGCGACGCGGTCCATGTCGCGGGAATCATGGAACATATCGAGGAGGCGGGAGTCCATTCGGGCGACAGCGCCTGCTGCCTGCCGCCCCATAGCCTCAGCGCGGAAACGGTCGAAGAGCTGAAGCGGCAGACCGTCGCCATGGCCAAGGCCCTGCATGTCGTCGGCCTGATGAACGTGCAATTCGCCATCAAGGACGGCGTGATCTATGTGCTGGAGGTCAATCCCCGCGCCTCCCGCACCGTGCCTTTCGTCGCCAAGGCCACCGACAGCGCCATCGCCTCGATCGCGAGCCGCCTGATGGCGGGCGAGCCCCTGTCGAACTTCCCCGACCGCGCGCCCTATCCGCAAGGCGTCGGCCCCGACAGCCCCCTGCCGCTGGCCGATCCCCTGACGCTGGCCAACCCGCAGACCCCCTGGTTCAGCGTCAAGGAAGCCGTCCTGCCCTTCGCCCGCTTCCCCGGCGTCGATCCGGTTCTGGGGCCGGAAATGCGCTCGACCGGCGAGGTCATGGGCTGGGACCGCACCTTCGCTTTGGCCTTCCTCAAGGCACAGATGGGCGCCGGCGTCGCGCTGCCCGAAACCGGCCGCGTCTTCCTGTCGGTCAAGGATGCCGACAAGTCCGAAGCGCTCGGCGCCGCCGCCCGCGACCTGGTGGCGATGGGCTTCGAGGTCGTGGCGACGCGCGGCACCGCCGCCTGGCTCGCCTCGGTCGGCGTGACGGCAACGCCGGTCGCCAAGGTCTACGAGGGCCGACCGAACATCGTCGACCGGCTGAAGAACGGCGAAATCGCCGTGGTGATGAACACGACCGAGGGCGCCCAGGCGATCACCGACAGCCGCGACATCCGCCGCTCGGCCCTGATGGACAAGATCCCCTATTTCACCACCGCCGCCGCGAGCATTTCGGTGGTCGAGGCGATGAAGGCCCGCGGCGAGGGTTACGGCGTGCGGACCCTGCAGGGGTAAATGCGCCGCGCTCGGGCCGTGAAAAATGCCCCCCAGGGTCGGGGGGCATTTTCTTTTGCAGGTTCGGGCATGAAGGCGCTTTGGCGGCGGCCACGAGCATGTCGGGGTCTGCAACGACAAGCCCAAGTCGCTGATGGAAGACACGGCCACCGCGATGCACGCCGAGGGCGCCTATGGGCGATGCTGGGCGCGGGCGTGGCGGCGGGCTCTATGAAGGCGGGTGCTGGCTGGCGGAGTGAGGGGGCGCGGACGCCCCCTTCGGGGCTTAGGCGTAAAGACTGGTCGCCTGGGCGGTAAGGTCTTGGTCCGACTGGGCTTTAGGATCGAGCAGCAGGCCGAAAAGCAGCTCCTGGATGGACTTTTGCCCGCCCGAGGTCTGGGTTGCCGCATCGGCCGAGGAGGCCTCTTGCGTGCCGAAGGCCGCGGCCAGCTCGTCCTGGCTGAGCTTGCCGTCGCCGTCGGTATCCAGCCCGCTGACCAGGCTCGCCGCCATATCGGCGGGCGAGCCGCCGCCCGGGGGCGGCCCCGGCGGCGGGCCGGAGGCCGGCCCGCTCGCCGCCATCGCCTGCAGACCCGAGGCCAGTTCCGCCGCCGACAGTTTGCCGTCGCCGTCGGTGTCCAGGCTCTTGATGACATCCGAGACGGCCGTCTTGGCGTCATCGCCGCCCGAGGTCGTGCCGGAGGCGAAGGCCGCGTTCATCTCCTCGGCCGAAAGGCTGCCGTCGCCGTCCTGGTCAAGGCTGGAGACAAGCTGCCCCATCAGCCCTTCAAGCGACGAGCTGTCGCCCTGCGAGGCGCTGGCCAGGGCGTCGAACAGCGATTTCGACGTGGCGCCATTGCCCTGGCTGGGCGGCGGAGGCGGAGGGGGTGGGCGCCGCTCTGCCGGGGCACTTTGCGTCGCGCTCTCGGCTTGCTGCGGCCGCCCGAACATCGAAAGCAGCGACAGGGCGCTGTTTCCGCTGAGGGCAGAGATCATGGGATTTCCTTTCTGGATGCGACCCCCTGGGGGGCCGCCCTCATCCTCGCGCCACGTGGTTTACGAAGCCTTTGGAATCGCAGGACAAGCCCGCAGAATCTGCCCGCGATTTTCTTCAATCCCGACGCGCCCCCGCGGGCCCCGAATTTTCGCCGAAAATTCGCGTCGCGCGCGTTGCTGCGGGGGCACAAACCTCTGGCTGGGGCCGCGCATCCGCCCTATGCTGCCCCCATGTTCACCATCGAGCACGAATTCGACCACACCGCCATCACCCTCATCGACGAGGGCGAAGAGCCCCGTGCCGAAGATGCGACGATCCTCGCCTTCGAAGATTGCGTGGTGATCGAGCAGCTCGATCCCCTTTTGGGCGAACCCTTCCGCGTCACCCTCTCGCTCGCCCAGGTGCGCGACCTCGCCGCGGCGCTGAACCTGCCCGAAGGTGTCTATCCCAAGCGCTAGCGTCGGCCGAAGGCCGGGCCGCTGTGCTCCAGCCGGGCGAGGATCGCGTGGCGCAGGCCCGCGGGCCCGCCGTCGCAGGCCGCCGCCAGCGCGCCATCGCCCGAATCGACCGCAAGCCCATGGACGAACCCCGCGACATAGGCCTCTCCCTCCGGCCCCGGCAGATGGTCCAGAAGCTCCACCGCGTGCAAGAGATCATCGCGCAGCGCCAAGGGATCGGGCGTCACGCCGCCCTGCCCCGTCACCGTGCCCGCCCGGTCGGGGAACAGCTGCCGCAACAGCGCCGCCAGGTCTTGCACCCCGGCGATGGGTTTTTCCAGGAAAGCATCGGCGCCCGCGGCCAGCGCAGACGCCCGCCCCTGCCCGTCGCCCGAAATCGCGATGACCGCCGGGCGCGGCCGCCGTTGGCCGAGGTCGCGGATCAGCGCCTCCCCCCGGCCATCGGGCAGGCCGAGGTCCACGATCACCACATCGGGCCGGTAAAGCCGCAGATGCGCCGCCGCGGTCATCAGGCTGTCGGCCCGCCGCAGCCTTGCGCCCAGCCGCCGACAGATCAGCCGGAGGCTTTCGGAGGCGAAACGGCTGTCCTCCACCGCCAGAATGGTCACGCCGCGCAGGGGCAGATCCCCCGCCTCCTCCGCCACAAGCGTCATGGGCAGTTCCGGCAATTCCAAGGTCGAGACATGCGGCATGGTGATCCCCCGAGATTCGTCCCCACCAGACCACATCATCCCTAAGGGTGTCTTAATGCCGCACTGGACAGCCCCCCTTTCGCGGCCCATAACCCCTAAAAACCGGAGGAACAGATGATCGGCCGCCTCAATCACGTCGCCATCGCAGTGCCCGACCTGGCCGCCGCCGCCGCGCAATACAAGGGCGCGCTCGGCGCCGAAGTGGGCGCGCCGCAGAACGAGCCCGACCATGGCGTGACCGTGGTCTTCATCACCCTTCCGAACACCAAGATCGAGCTTCTGACGCCCCTTGGGCCCGCCTCTCCCATCGCGGGTTTCCTGGAAAAGAACCCCTCCGGCGGCATCCATCACATCTGCTACGAGGTCGCCGACATCGAGGCCGCGGCCGCGCGGCTGAAGGCCGAGGGCGCGCGCGTTCTGGGCGCGCCGAAGATCGGCGCCCATGGCAAGCCCGTGATTTTCCTGCATCCGAAAGACTTTACCGGCACCCTGATCGAGCTGGAGCAAGCATGACCATCACCGGCGCGCTCGTCCTTTTTTCGGTCACCTGGTTCATGGTCTTCCTCTGCATCCTGCCGACCCGGCAGGTCACGCAGGACGAGGCGGGCGAGGTCACGCCCGGCACGGTGCGCTCGGCCCCGGTCGATCCTCAACTGGGGCGCAAGGCCAGACTGACGACGGTCATAACCCTGATTCTCTGGGCCGCGATGTGCGCCGTCATCCTGTCGGGCGTCATCTCGATCCGGGATACGGATTACTTCCACCTGCTCGATCGCTTCTCAGGCGTTGGAACAAATGGGTGAAGGTCGCAGCCCCAAGGACCGGGATGAAAAGCCCGACCAGGGGCAGCGACAGCGGCGCGGCCATCAGCGTGCCGGCAAGCCATAAGGTGCCGCGGTGGCGGGCGGCCAGCGCCTGCGCCTCGGCCCGGCCGAGGTGACGGCGCGCGGCCATGAGGAAATACTCCCGCCCCAGGAGCCAGCCGTTCACCGCCCAGAACAGCACCGGGCCGAAGGGGCCCAGCACGAAGGACAGGGCAAAGGTCACCAGGCTGACCGCGACCATGACCAGGAAGAGCACGGCGCTGTCGGCGATGCCCTCCCACAGGGGCAGCGGGCGACCGGGGCGGCCGGGGTAATGCGCGGTCTCGACCGCCTCGGCGACCTCGTCCAGGAACAGGGCCGAGAAGGCCGCCGCCACCGGCACCATCACGAAGACCGAGGCCGCGAGCATCGCCAGCACGACGCCGGCCGTCGCCAGAACTCCGGTCCCGAAGGCGCCGATGACCGGCAGCGAGACCGAACCCGGGATCACCGCCTCGATGGCCAGCCACAGCACGAGGCCGATGGCCACGAGGAGGCCCAGCGCCAGCCCCACCCCGCGCCAGAGCACGCGAGTAAAGCGCGGGTCGGTCATCTGGCCCAGCGCGGCGAAGAAGGCCTGCAGGATCACCCTCGCCACTCCACCACGCGCGCAAGGTCGGGGCGCGGCCGGTCGGGCGCCTCGGGGCCGGGGGTGCCGATATGGACGATACCGGCGACCTGCTCGGCCCCCTCGCAGCCCAGCGCCTGCGCGGCCCAGGTCGCGTCATGCGCGGGCCAGCCGGTCAGCCAGCAGGCGCCCCAGCCCGCGGCCTCGGCCGCATTCACCAGGTTCAGGCACAAGGCATGGGCCGAGGCGCGCTGCTCGACCTCGGGCACCTTGGGCGAGGGTTTGGGCGACGAGATCACCGCCACGGCCAGCCTGGACGTCCGGTAGATCGCGGCGCCCTTGGCCCCGGCCTCGGCATCCGGCGCAAGGGCTTCGGCCAGGTCGCCCAGCCGCTGCAGCGCCGCGCCGGTCAGCACGACCAGCCGCCAGGGCTCCAGCTTGCCATGGTCGGGAACGCGCAGCGCGGCCTGCAGGATGGGGGTCAGCGCTGCACGGTCGGGCACGGCGCCCGCCGGGTCGAAGAACTTGGCGGGATGCGAGCGGCGGCGGGAAAGGAAGTCGAAGGCGGTCATGCGGTCTCCTGTGGGGTGGGCTTGACGGCGGGACGGCCCGGGGTCAAGCCTCTGGTCCAACGGCGGCGGGACGAGGTTCCGTCGGGATTTAAGGGCAGAGGCGCCCCGGGGGAAGAGGCAGGGTGAAAAAGGGCGCGTGGAGCGGGCTGGCGGTCGCAGGCGCGACATTCGCGCTGCAGGTGCGGCCGGGGGCAAGGCGCAATGCCCTGACGGCGGGCGCGCCGATCAAGGCCGAGGTCACCGCGGCGCCCGAGGACGGCAAGGCGAATGCCGCGGTGGCCGAATTGCTGGCCCATGCCTTGGGGGTGGCGAAGTCGCGGCTGGTGTTGGTGAAGGGCGCTACCAGCCGGGAGAAGGTCTTCCGGCTGGAGTGAAGCGCCAAAATATTTCGGCGAAAAATTTTGGTCCGGGCGTCAGAGCGCCGGGTCGGAGGCCACTCGCACAAGGCGCGTGAGATCCGCGAGGCTTTCCTTCTGCCGCCCCTCGGCGTCGAAATTGTCGGGGGACAGCCACACGCGATAGGCCTCTTTCAGCGCGGGCCAGTCCTGGTCGATGACGGCAAACCAGGCGGTGTCGCGGTTGCGGCCCTTGTAGACGGCGGCCTGGCGGAAGATGCCCTCGTAGGAAAAGCCCAGGCGCTGCGCCGCCCGGCGCGAGGGGATGTTCAGCGCGTCGCATTTCCATTCATAGCGGCGATAGCCGTTGCGGAAGGCCCAATCCATCATCAGATACATCGCCTCGGTCGAGGCGCGCGAGCCTGCGATCTCGGGGGCGAGGTTGATATGGCCGACCTCGATCGACCCGGCCGCAGGCGTGATCCGCAGGTAAGAGGCCACGCCGCCGCAATGGTCCGTCAGACGGTTGCGCAACACGTAAAACAGCGGGTCCGCGCCGCAGGCCGTCTCTTTCGCCCAGCGGTGATAGCCGCTGGCCGAGGAAAACGGGCCATAGGGCAGGTAATCCCAGACCTGCTCGGCCGAAGAATAGGCGCGGAAGAGGTCGGCGGCATGGGTGTCGGGGTCCATATGCTCCAGCTGGACCCATTGGCCGGTCAGCGTCTCGCCGCTGGGCGCGGGCGGAGGGGTCCAGTCGGGCAGCGGGAAGCCGAATTGTTTGACCATCGGGGGCTCCTTTTTCCGCCAGATTGCGCCGGGGCGCGGCCGCTCGCAAGCGGGATTTGATCAAAAATGAAAGTCGGGCGGATAGGCGTGAAAACCGTCGAAATCCGCCTTGCCCAAGGCGGCCCCGGCCTGGCGCAACGCCGCATAGCCCATGGTCAGGTGAAAGAAGAAATTCGGCAGGCCGTAGAGATGCAGGAACTCGTCGGCCGTCTGGTCCAGCTCGGCAAAGCCCGCCTTGTGGCGAATGCGCCGCGCCTCGGCGCCCAGGAAGTCTTCGGGCCGCATGGCGCCCAGCGTCGCGCGCACCACGGCGAGCCGCGGAGCAAGAGAGCGCGGCAGTTCGGGGATCTCGCGCTCGGCGAGCGGGCAGGCCACCCGCAGCGCGAAACCCGCGGCGGTGGCGAAGTGCTGGCCCGCGGGGAAGCTGTCGCCGATGCGGGCGTCGAGCGCCTGCGGATGCGCCTCGGCTATCGCCTGCGCCCGGGCGAGGTAATGGCGAAAGACCGGGACAGAGGCGGAATACAGCGACATGGCACCCCAAGCGATGGCGGCCAGACTGGCCTTGCTTGGGGGTTTTGGCAAGCGGGCGGAAGGGCTCAGCCCTGCGACAAGGCGTCGGGCGGGACGAAATCGGTCAGCCAGACCCGGTTTTCCGACAAAAGGAACAGGTGGCCACCGCGCTGCAACCGGCCCGCGGCCACGGTCAGAACGACGGGACGGCCATGTCGCGCCCCGACCTGCCGCGCCGTCTCTGCATCGGAGGACAGGTGCACATGCTGGCGCGTGCCGGGTTTCAGCCCCTCGGCCAGGATCGCGGGCAAGGCGGCAAGCGCGGTGCCGTGAAAGAGAAGCTCGGGCGGCTCAGCGGGGGCCAGCCCCAGATCGACCTTGACCGAATGTCCCTGGTTGGCGCGGATGAAGGCGCCGTCCTCCGAAAGGGCAAAACGCTGCTTGCCGCTGTCGGCCACGATCTGCTCCAGCTCGGCGCGGGAGGCGATCAGGGGGGTGGCCGCCAGCAGGGCCGCGATCTCGACCCAACCTTGGGCGTCCATCGCCAGGCCCGCGCTGGCCGGATCATGGCGCAGGACGAAGGACAGCCACTTGCTGGCCGCGACATTCTCCTGCGCCATGGGTTCAGTCCTTCGGCACGACGCGCAGGCGAAGCTCGCGCAGCTGCTCGTTCAGGGGTTCGGAGGGCGCCCCCATCAGCAGGTCTTCGGCGCGCTGGTTCATCGGGAACATGATGACCTCGCGGATGTTCTGCTCGTCGGCCAAGAGCATCACCGCCCGGTCGATCCCCATGGCGCAGCCGCCGTGGGGGGGCGCGCCATATTTGAACGCCTTGACCATGCCGCCGAAGCGCTTGTCGACTTCCGAGTTCGGGTAACCCGCCAGCTCGAAGGCCTTGTACATGATTTCCGGCTTGTGGTTGCGGATGCCGCCCGAAATCAGCTCATAGCCGTTGCAGGCCAGGTCATACTGATAGGCATAGACCGACAGCGGATCGCCCTGCAGCGCCTCAAGCCCCCCCTGCGGCATCGAGAAGGGGTTGTGGGAGAAGTCGATCTTGCCGTCGTCGGTCTTTTCATACATCGGGAAATCGACGATCCAGGCGAAGCGGAAGGTGTTGGTTTCCGAGAGCCCCAGCTCGCGCCCGATCTCGTTGCGCGCCTTGCCCGCGAAGGCCTGGAAGGCCTCGGCCTTGCCGCCGAGGAAGAAGGCCGCGTCGCCCAGGCCGAGGCCCAGCTGCTGCCGGATGGCTTCCGTCCGTTCGGGGCCGATGTTCTTGGCGAGGGGGCCAGCGGCCTCCATGCCCGAGCCATCCTCGGCCTCGCGCCAGAAAATATACCCCATGCCCGGCAGCCCTTCCTTCTGGGCATAGGCATTCATCCGGTCGCAGAACTTGCGGCTGCCGCCCGTGGGTGCCGGGATGGCGCGGATTTCGGTGCCCTCCTGCTCCAGCAGCTTGGCGAAGACGGCGAAGCCCGAGCCGCGGAAGTGGTCCGAGACCACCTGCATCTTGATCGGGTTGCGCAGGTCGGGCTTGTCCGACCCATACCACAGGAGCGAGTCATTATACCGGATCAGCGGCCAGTCGGTCGCCGTCTTGCAATCGGGACGGAACTTCTCGAACAGGCCCTGGATCACCGGCTGGACGGCGGCAAAGACATCCTCCTGCTGGACGAAGCTCATTTCCACGTCAAGCTGGTAGAAGTCGGTCGGCGAGCGGTCCGCGCGGGGGTCTTCATCCCGGAAGCAGGGGGCGATCTGGAAGTAACGGTCAAAGCCCGCCACCATGATCAACTGCTTGAACTGCTGCGGCGCCTGGGGCAGCGCATAGAACTTGCCGGGGTGCAGGCGCGAGGGCACCAGGAAGTCGCGCGCGCCCTCGGGGCTGGAGGCCGTGATGATCGGCGTCTGGAACTCGTTGAAGCCCTGGTCCCACATCGCATTGCGCAGATGGCGCACCACGTTCGAGCGCAGCATCATGTTGCGGTGCAGCTTCTCGCGGCGCAGGTCGAGGAAGCGATAGGTCAGGCGGGTTTCCTCGGGGTAATCCAGCTCGCCAAAGACCGGCATGGGCAGATCGCCCGCCTCGCCCAGCACCGCCACCTCGGTCGCATAGACCTCGATCTCGCCGGTGGACAGCTTGGGGTTCACCAGGGAGGCATCGCGCGCCTTCACCCGCCCGTCGATGCGGATGACGGTTTCCGAGCGCAGCTTCTCGATGGCCGAAAACGCCGGGCTGTCGCTGTCGGCCAGAACCTGGGTGATGCCGTAATGGTCGCGCAGGTCGATGAACAAGACGCCGCCATGGTCGCGGACCCGGTGGACCCAGCCCGAAAGGCGGACGGTTTCGCCCACATGGGCTTTGTTCAAGGCGGCGCAGGTGTGGCTGCGATAGGCGTGCATGGGCATCCCCTTTGCGAGGCGTCAGGATTTGGCGCCCGGTAGAGCGAAGCCGCCGCCGGAAGTCAAGGGCAAGCGCCCCCCTGCCCTTTCATACTTGCCCAAATACTCCCTTGCGACCGAAGCCCCGAGGGTGGACGCCACAGACGGGGGCGCTGCCCCCGTGCCCCCGGAGATATTTGGGCAAGTATGAAAGAGGCTCTTTCAATTTGGTCCAAATACGCCCTTGCGGCGCCTCCGCGGGCGATGTCGCAAGAGAGTATTTGCGCCAAATTGAAAGGCTAAAGCGCCTGGCCCGCCATCAGCCGCGGCAGCCGTCCCGAAAGGCCCGCCGCCTGACGCTGAAAGCCGCGTTTCACCCCGGGCAGCGCGTTGACCAGGCCGAGCCCAAGGTCGCGCGCCAGGCGCAGCGCCGGGTTCTCGTTGGAAAACAGCCGGTTGATGCTGTCCATGCCCAGCGAGAGCGCGGTGACGTCGAAGCGGCGCCAGTGCTGATAGCGCTCCAGCACATCGAGCGCGCCGATGTCCTCGCCGCGGCGACGGGCCTCGGTCAGAACCTCGGCGAGGGCCGCCACGTCGCGCAGGCCGAGGTTGAGCCCCTGGCCCGTGATCGGGTGGACGCCGTGGGCGGCGTCGCCCACCAGCGCCAGGCGCGGGGCCACCCAGGTCTCGGCCAGGGTCAGGGTCAGCGGATAGGTGAAGCGGTCGCCGGCCAGGGCGATCTCGCCCAGGAAGTCGCCGAAGCGGGGCCGCAGCGCCGCCATGAAGCCCGTATCGTCGAGGGCCGCAATGCGGGCGGCCTCGGCCTCGCGCTCGGACCAGACGATGGAGGAATGGTGGCCGCCCGGCAGCGGCAGGATCGCCAGCGGGCCACCGCCCATGAAAAACTGATGCGCGGTGCCGTTGTGGGGCTTTTCGTGGCGGATGGCGGCGACCAGCGCGGTCTGGTGATAGCTCCACCCCTGGCGCTTGATGCCTGCACGGGCGGCCGTCCCCGAGGCGCGGCCGTCGCAGCCCGCGATCAGCGCCCCGGTCAGGCGGCGGCCGGAGGCGAGGGTGACGGCGCCCTCCTCTTGCGCGACCACCGTCTCGCCCGAGATCAGCGGGATGCCCGCGCGATCAAGCGCGGCCAGGAAGGCGGCGTAAAGGTGGCGGTCCTCGACCAAATAGCCCGAGGGGCCTTCCTCGAGATCGGCGGCGTCAAAGCGCAGGGCGAAGGGCGAGGCGCCCTCTCCGGCGCGGCCATCGCTGGCCACGACCTTGAGGATGGGTTGAGCGGTCAGGCCGGACCAAGCGCCGACCGCGGCCAAGAGGCGCTGTGAGGCCAGCGAGAGGGCGTAAGAGCGGCCGTCGAAGCCCGCCTCGGCTCGCGCCCGGGGCGGGCGGGCGTCGATCACGACCGAGGTGATCCCCCCCTGCGCCAGGGCCAGGGCCAGGGCTGGGCCGTTCAGCCC
>CAMFIX010000014.1 GCA_945952425.1 uncultured Pseudorhodobacter sp.
GGCTCGGAGATGTGTATAAGAGACAGGAGGAGCAGTGCCGGAAAAGAGAGGCCTCCCGAATGGAAACCACCCGGAAGGCCCGCGCAAGACCAGGGCGCCAACCCTGAACATGCTCATCTTCTAGCCCGAGCATCCTAGCGCAGGCCCGAATCATCCGCAACATCGCTTCGCGCGGTGGCTGGGATTTATTCCCCCGCGCCTTGCGACGACTGCGGCCCAGAACGAGATTTCCGCCGAAAGGCCTTGCCGTTCCGCCCGAACGCATCATGAAACACATGCCGATTTCGCCCCGGGCTGCCCAGTCCGGGCGCCAGGATGACCTGCCCGCCCGCCGCTGGGTGCTGTTGGACCTCGTCCGCGAGGCGCGGGGGGCCTTAGGTCTGCGCGACCGCGACGTGGCCATCCTGCGCGGGCTCTTGTCGCTGTTGCCCGAGGGGGCCGAGGGGGTGGGGCTGACGGTCTTCGCCTCGAACCGCGTGCTGGCGGCGCGCTGCGACGGGGTGGAAGAGCGGACGCTGCGGCGCCACCTGGTGCGGCTGGAGGCCAAGGGGCTGATCGCGCGACGGCTGAGCCCGAGCGGCAAGCGCTATCGGCTGCAGGCGGGCGGCGAGGTGCTGGCCTATGGGATGGACCTGGCACCGCTTTTCGCGCAAGAGGAGGCGTTGCGGGCGCTGGGGGCGGCCGAGGCCGCAACGGCGCTGAAGGCGCGGCTGTTGCGGGCGCGGCTGCGCGATTGGCTTTACCGGCAGGGGGAAGGCGCCGGTCAAGAGCTGGCGCGCATGCTGCGACGCAAGCTGTCGCTGGCGGCACTGGAGGCTTTGTGGGCGGGCGTGACGGGAAAAATGTCCGGCAGCGACGGGCAAATTGTCCGGGACATTCAGAATTCGGATGAAGAGTCTTTTGAAGAAAAACAGAGGGCTGGGGAAGAAGGCCAAGATACGGCCGCCCCGCCGTCCTGCGCCGTGACACTGAGTGAATGCCTCGACCTTGCCGCAACCGCCCGCACCCTCAGCCCGACCCTGCCGCGCAGCTGGCCGGACCTCCTCTCGCTCGCCCGCCAGCTGGCCCCCGCCATCGGCATCGCCCCACCTGCCCTGACGCGTGCCGAAACCGCGCTTGGGCCCCATGGCGCGACACTGGCGATCCTCGGCCTCGTCCAGGCTTTCGACCGGGTGAAAAAGCCCGAGGCCTATCTGTCAGCCCTGACCGCCAAGGCGCCCCGGCTGGACCTTGGCCGCATGTTCCGGTCTTTGACGGGGGCGGCATGTATACCGGGGTAACGGAGCCGCGTTTACCGGGGTATACCGGCCAGGGCCAGGCGCAGGTCTTCGCGCTGCACCCCGATCGCCGCATGCAGGCGCTGCAGGCGGGGCGCCATCCGCAAAGGCCCCTGCCCCGGCTGGTCGGAAAGCCGCAAGAGGTCCGTCCGGCCCAGAAGCCCCGCGATCACCTGCCCCAAGGCGCCCAAGCTGACCGGCTGGCCGGCCCCGATGTCATAGGCCCCTGCCGCGCCTGCCTCGATCAGGGCGACCAGGCAACGCGCGACCAGCGCGCTCGACGCATAGTCGCGCACTAGGCTGGCCGCCCGAACCTCGGCCACCTCGCCTCGCGACAGCGCCGCGAAGAGGGCGGGCACCAGGCGGCGGGGGTCTTCGCCCGGGCCGAACAGGTGGAAAAGCCGCGCCCAGATGACATCGGGCCCCAGCGCCGCGTGCAGCGCCGCCTTGGCGCGGCCATAGGGGGTGGCAGGGGCGATCCTGCGACCCTCGTCCCAGTCGCCCGGCGCCGTTGCGTCATATTCGGCGCAGGTGCCGGTCACCAGCACCCTGCCCCCGCCGGCTGCCCGAAACCGTGCCACCAGATCGACCGAGGCCGCCCGCCAGGCCTCGTTGGCCGGAGAGGTCCAGAACGCCCCGTGCTCCACCTCCCAGGCGCAATGGATCAGCCGGGGGGCAAGGCCCGCAACCGCCGCCCGACCGGCAGGGGTCAAGAGATCGGCCGCCACCCAGGTCACGCCCGGAAGTGCCGCCCCCGGCCGCCGCGACACGGCCACCACCGGCACGCCGCGGCCCAGCAGCTCTGCCAGCACCGCCCGGCCGACGAACCCCGTGGCCCCGGTCAAGAGCACCGGCTCAGCCATGGTAATCCGGCCATTCGGCATCCCGCGCCGCGATCATCAAGGGCCGCGCCGGCCATTGGATGGCAAAGCGCCCATCGTCCCAGCGCGCGCCCCGCGCTGCCTCGGGCACATGGGGATGGTCGATCAGGTAATCCACCACCGCCCCGGGCGAGAGCGTCAGATAGCCATGCGCCACGCCCCGCGGCAGGAACAGCGCCTGCCCCCGCTCGGCCGAGAGCTTTTCGGCATGCCACGACAGGTAGGCCGGGCTGTCCGGCCGCAGGTCCAGCGCGACGTCATAGACCTCTCCGGCCAGGCAGCGCACCAGCTTTTGCTCGGCCGCCTCTCCGGCCTGCCAGTGCATGCCGCGCAACGTGTGCAGGTGGATGTTGGTCGCAAGGCTCGCCTGAACCGGCACGAAATCCAGGCCTGCCTTGGCAAAGGCCGCTGCATCCCAGAGCCTGCGAAAGCTGCCGCGCTGGTCCTCGGCGGCGGGGCTATCCACCCGATAGACGCCGGGCAGGCGGGTGGGGCACAGCTGCATCACAGGCTCCGCATCTCGGGCACCGCGGTCCAAAGCTTGCCCGTGAAGCCCGCCCCGCGCAGCTGAGTCACGATTTCGCCCGCGATGTTCCATGGCAGGATCAGGATGTCGTCGGGCTCCAGCGCCAGAAGCGCCTCGGGCGTCACCACGGGAATATGGCTGCCGGGCAGAAGCTTGCCCTGCTTGGCGGGCGAGAGGTCGGCCACCGCCAGCAGCCCGCCCACCCCGGCCGCGTTCAGAAAGGTATTGCCCTTGGCCGCGGCGCCATAACCCGCCACGCGCCGCCCCGCCGCCTGCTGCACCGCCATCCAGGCGCGGAACCCCTCCAGCACCCGGCCCACGCGCTGGTTGAACCCCTGGTAGAACGCCGCGCCGCCAAGACCAAGCGCCGCCTCCTGCCGCTGCACGGCCAGCACCGTGGCTCCCGGCGCCTGCGGCCCAAGCCCCGCCAAAAGCCGCAGGCTGCCGCCATGCGTCGACAGCGGGCGCGCCTCGAAGACCTGCAGCCCGTGGCGTGCAAAGAGCTTTTCGACCGCCAGCAAGGACCAATAGGCGTAATGTTCGTGATAGATCGTGTCGAACTGCACGCCCTCGACCAGGTGAACCAGATGCGGGAACTCGACCGACAGAACCCCGCCCGGCGCCAAGAGCCCCGCCAGCCCCGCAACGAAGCCGTTCACATCGGGCACATGGGCCAGCACGTTGTTGGCCACCACCAGGTCGGCCCGTCCCCGCCGCGCCGTGATCTCGGCGGCGGTTTCGGGCGTGAGGAAAGCGACCTCGGTCGGCACGCCCGCGGCCTCTGCCACCTTGGCCACGTTCAGCGCGGGCTCGATCCCAAGGCAGGTCACCCCCGCCGCCACGAAGTTGCGCAAGAGGTATCCGTCGTTGGACGCGACCTCGATCACCAGGCTTTCGGCGCCCAGGTGCAGCCGCTCGGTCATCTCGGCGCAGAAGTGGCGGGCATGGGTCAGCCAGGAGGCGGACGCCGAGGAGAAATAGGCGTAATCGCTGAAAATCCCTTTGGCATCAACGACATGGTCCAATTGCACCATCCGGCAGGCGCTGCAGACCACGGCGCGCAGCGGCCAGGTGGGCTCTGCCTCCAGGTCGGCATCGGGCGCAAGGTAGGCATTGGCGACGGCCATCGTGCCGAGGTCGCAAAAGACCGTGTCGCAAGGCGCGTTGCAGGCGCGGCAGGTGGGGGTCATGGTCATCCTTCCAATGCTGCGGCCAGCGCGGCGTAGGCCTCGCTGCCCATGTCATGCCCTGCGGCCCAAAGCCCATACCAGCGGGCGGTGTCGGCCACCGCGGCGCGGGTGGAAAACCGCGGCGCCCAGCCGAGCGCTGCGCGGGCGAGGGAACTGTCCAGCGCCAGCCGCGATTTCTCGGGCATCGGCGGGGCAGGGGGGGCGTGCCAGTCCAGCGGGCCCGCCACCTCGGCCCAGAGCGCCAGAAGCTCGGCCACCGAAATCTCCGCCTCGGCGGGGCCGAAGTTCACCGCCGGGGGCGCCTTGCCCGCCGCGAGGTCTTCGGCCAGAAGCAGATAGCCCGTCACCACGTCCAGCACATGCTGGAAGGGCCTTGTCGCGGACAGGTTGCGCAGGACCAGCGGGCGCCCCGCCTGGCCCGCGCGCACCAGGTCCGGCACAAGCCGGTCGCGGCCGAAGTCGCCGCCGCCGATCACATTGCCGGCGCGGGCGGTGGCAAGTTGCAGGCCGAAACTGGCGCGGTGGCTGGCCACCAGGATCTCCACCGCGGCTTTCGAGGCCGAATAGGGGTCGTCGCCCCCAAGCGGATCGCTTTCCACGAAGGCCCGGGCGGCGTCGTTGCGATAGACCTTGTCGGAGGTGACGATGACGGCGGGGCAGGGGGCCTCGCGCAGCGCGCTCAGCAGATGCAACGTGCCGGTCAGGTTGGCGGCCCAGGTGCCGGCGGGGTCGCGGTAGCCCTCGGAGACGATGGCTTGCGCGGCGAAATGCAGGGCCAGGTCGCAGGCGGGCAGGGCAGGGGAGGCCGTGGAGAGGTCGATGCGCAGGTCGCGCTCCAGCACGCCCGCGACGCCAAGTGCGCGAAAGGCCGAAGGGGTGCCCGGGTCCAGCGCGAGGCCGGTGACCTTGGCGCCCAGGGCTGCCAGCATCCGCGCGGCCCAGGCCCCCTTGAAGCCGGTGTGGCCGGTCAGCAGCACCCGCCGCCCGGCCCAGAACCCGCGGTCGGGCGCCCTCACCAAACCTTCCACGGCGCGCGGCCGGCCTCCCAAAGGGCCTGCAGCTGGTCGCGGTCGCGCAGAGTGTCCATCGGCTGCCAATAGCCCGGGTGCGTCCAGGCGCGCAGCTGGTCGTCGGCGGCCAGGCTGCGCAGCGGCGCCTGCTCCCAGACCGTGGCATCGCCCGCGATCCGACCCAGCACCTGCGGGGACAGAACGAAGAACCCGCCGTTGATCATCCCGCCGTCACCCTGCGGCTTTTCGGTGAAGGCTGCGACCCTCTCACCGTCAAGCTCCAGCGCGCCGAAGCGGCCGGGAGGGGTGACGGCGGTGACCGTCGCAAGCCGCCCATGGGCGCGGTGAAACGCGATGGCGCCCGCGATGTCGATGTCGCCGACGCCGTCGCCATAGGTCAGGCAAAAGGCCTCCTCGCCCTGCAGCAGGTGCCCGACCCGGGCCAGCCGCCCGCCGGTCTGTGTCTCTTCGCCGGTGTCGATCAGGGTGACGCGCCAGGGTTCGGCGGCGGGGCGCAAGACCTCCACCGCGCCGGTGGCGAGGTCGACGGTCAGATCGGAAGAGAGGCGGCCATAGTTCAGGAAATACTCCTTGATCTGCCAGCCGCGGTAGCCAAGGCAGATGACGAAATCCGTAACCCCATGGGTTGCATAGATTTTCATGATGTGCCAGAGGATCGGCCGCCCGCCGATTTCGACCATGGGCTTGGGGCGCAGGCCGGTTTCCTCGGAAATCCGCGTGCCGCGTCCGCCTGCGAGGATCACGGCCTTCATGCGCAGACCCTCGCGGCAAGGTCGTAAAACGCGCGGGTGAAACGTTCGGGCTGGCCGAGCGGATGCGCCGCGATCTGGGCGCGCAAGCCCTGGCGGAGGGCCAGCCTTCGCGCCGGGTCGGCGGCGAGCTCCACCGCCTTGGCGACATAATCGGCCACCGAAAACACCGCCAGATCCGCCAGCCCCGCATTCGCCAGGTTGGAATAGCTCAGCCTTTCGGGGAAGCCCGGGCCGACGAGGGAGACAGTCGGCACGCCCATCCACAAGGCCTCACACGTGGTCGTCCCGCCGACATGGGGCAGGCTGTCCAGGGCGATGTCGATGGCGTTGTAATGGCGCATGTGATCGCCCCGCACGCCGATGAACTCCAGCCGGTCCGGATCGACGTCGCGGCGGGCAAAGGCGGCCTTCGCCCCGGCGACGAAGCTGGGCGCCGCGCCCTCGGGCCGCAGGAAGACGAAACGCGACCCCGGGACGGCGCGCAAGACGGCGGCCCAGGCGTCCAGGCAGGCGGGCGTGTATTTGTAAGGGTTGTTGGCGGTGCCGAAACTCAGCACGCCGCGGCGGGCTTCGGGCGTGCCCTCGGCGATCTCGTGCGGGGCGAACATGCGTGACAAGGCGACCCAGGTTTCGGGCATCTGGAAGGGCCGCTCGATCAACAGGCGGGGGTCTTCGGGCTGCAGCCAGGGGTCGGTCAGGATCAGGTCGATCTGCTCCAGCCCCGCGGAATGCGGATAGCCCAGCCAGCTGGCCCCCAGCCGCGCCGGGCGCCGTGCCATCACCTCCAGCTTGTTCATCGCGGTCGAGCCGCCCAGTTCGAAGAGGATATCCAGCCCGTCCGCCGCGATCCCCTCGGCCACCTGCGCATCGGGCTGGCGGGGCCAATGGCGGAAGCCGGTGACCTGCTCGGCCAGCAAGTGCTGCACCCGGTCGGGCGGGTTCTCGTTGAAGGAATAGCAGAAGACCTCGACCTTCTCGCGGTCGTACCCCTCAAGCAGGGGCAGCGCGAAATAGGTGATCGGATGGTGCCGCAGGTCCGAGGACATGAAGCCCACCCGCAGCTTGCCCCCGCCGATCCGCGCGGGCGTCGCCAGGGGCAGGCCCGTCGAGACCCGCCGTCCCCAGTTGCGGTGCCAATCGACCAAGGCCAGCCGGTCCTCCATCGTCTGCACCTGGCCCAGTTCGTAATGCACGACCGAGTGATGCGCGGCGGGGCCCCATTGCCGCAAAAGCTGCGGCAGGGTGCCGGTCTTGGCCATGCGCTCTTCGTCCAGCACCCGCATCAGGATGGTGCGCAGCGTCCGCGCGGCCTCGGCCACGCGATGGGGGAAGCGCGCCATCAGGCGTTGTGCCTGCAGGTAAGAGGCCTCGATATGCGCGGCCTCGTCGCCATAGCGGCTGCGGCAGAGGCTTTCGACGTAACGCTCCAGCGCCTCGAAACTGTCGGGATGGGCGGTGGTGGCGCGGTCCAGCGCGGCATTCACGATCGGCCGGTCGCCGTCGCCCAGGATCACCGCCAGCTGCAGGTTGGCCTGCAGATGCCCGGGGTCGGTCTTTAGCAGCCCGTCCAGCCGCGCCAGGGCTTCGGAGACGCGGCCCAGACGGAAGGCCACGCGGGCCTGCAGCACGATCAGCTCGCGCTCGCCCGGCATCTGGGCGGTCAGCCGGGCCAGCAAAGCCTCGGCCTCTTCGGCGCGGTGCAGGCGCAGGAGGCACTGCACCAAAAGCCCCACGACGGCCGGATTGCCCGGCGCGAGGACCAGCGCCTTCTGCAAGGTCTCGACCGCGGCCACGGCATCGCCTGCCGCCACCTGCTGCCGGGCCAAAAGCCGCGCCAGCTCCACCGATTTCGGCGCGATCTTCAGAGCGCCGCGAAAGAAGAGGGCGGCGCGGGCGGGGTCTCCCAAAGCCTCGTGCACATTGCCGAGGTTCTGCCAGGCGGACAAATCCCCCGGCGCGCGTTTGCGGGCGATCTCCAGCACCTCGGCGGCGGCTTTCAACCGGCCGGCGCGTTTCAGCAGAACCCCCATCAGGTTCAGGCTGGCGGGGTCTTTCTGGTTCTTGTCGGACCAGGGGCGATAGGCCTCGACCGCCTCGTCATGGCGGCCAAGTTCGGAGAGGACCAGGGCCTGCCCCCGCGCGACCAGCTTCAACGAGGCGGCAAGCCGCCGCGCCTCGGCAAAGGCCAGGGCCGCGGCGGGCAGGTCGCGTGCCTCCCAGGCGGATTGGGCGGCGACAAGGGCCTGCTCGGCGGGGGTCAGACGAAGATCTTCCATTCAGTTCAGCCGGTTGCGCAGACGCATGGCGCCGCTTGCGATATCGGAGGCAGGGCCCGCATTGTCGACCAGCACATAGGCGGTGCGGCCTTTCTCGAACGTGGCCAGCGGGCGGCCATCCTCGACCGTGGTGCGCAGGCGGGGGTCGGGGCCCTCGCCCGCGGCCTGCGGCACGGCGACCAGCATGACCTGGCCGATGTCGGGCGTGTCCAGCACCATGGCAAGCCCTGGGTTGTCCGGCGTCGCCACGACCTGGGCATCGCGCAAGACCCAGCCCGGCGGCAGGGAGGGCACGGCGATGCCGAGCGCGCGGGTGATCTCGCGCACATCCTGCAAGCCGGTTTCGGGCGTGGCCGCCATGGCGAGCCGCAGCTTCATCGCATCCTGCGCCGCCAGCGCCGCGTCGATCAGCTCTTGCTGGCCGTCGGGGCGCGCCAGCCGCGGCAGGGTCGCCTGCATCCCCATCCCCAGCCCGAAAAGCGCCACCCCCGCCGCAAGGCTGCGCCACGGCAGCCGCTGCAGCAGGCCCCGCCGCGCAAGCCCGCGCTGCAGCCGGTCCGCCGCGGCAAGCGTCGCCTCTGGCGGCGGCGCCGCAAGAGCCCCCAGGGCCAGCCGCAAGGCCTCGGCCCGCTGCCATTCGCCCATGACCTCGGCCGCCCGCGCCGGATGCGCGGCCAGATAGCCCGTCACCGCCAGCCGCTGCTCGGCATCGAGCTGGCCCTCGACGAAGGCCGCGATGTCCATCTCGGACGTTGCATCCCGCTCGTCAGTCATCGCGCCCTCCCACCACGCGCAAGCCCGGCGCGGGTTTCTCCGTTCCATTCTCGAACCGCCGCAGCGCGGCCCGCGCGCGGGCCACCCGGCTCATCAGCGTGCCGACCGGCACATCCAGCACCGCCGCCGCCTCTGCCATGCCCAGACCCTCGACCGCCACCAGGTGCAGGGCCTCGCGCTGATCCTCGGGCAAGGCGAGGAAGGCCCCGCGCAGCTGCGCCAGCCTTGCCGCATGTTCGCCCTGCGGCAGGGCAAAGCCCGGGTTGACCTCGACCCAGGCCTGTTCGCGGGCGGCGCTGGCCAGCCGGCTGCGGCGCTGGTCGATGAAATGGTTGTGCAGGATCGACATGAGCCAGACCCGCGGATCGCCCCCCTCGCGGAACGAGGCGCGCCGTTCGAAGGCGCGCAAAAGGGCGCCCTGCACCAGGTCTTCGGCATCCTGGTCCGAGCGGATCAGGATGCGCGCATACCGGCGCAGGGCGTCGAGGTGTGAGCGGATATCGAAGGGACTGTGGCTCATGTCAGGTATACGTCGCCCCCAACCTGTCTCATCCCGGTTAATTCATCCCGCACGATAGCGTGATCCGCTGGCCCCCACGAGCCCCGCATTCTCTTCGCGCAGTTTCGCGGCGCTTTCGTCGTAAAGGAAGGGCAGGAAGGCATAGCGCCGCCCCCGCGTGACCCGGCTGACCTGATGCAGAAGCGAGCAGGAGAAGACCACCGCGCCCCCCGCCGGGGCCTTAAAGCCGCGCGGCCCGTATTCGGGAAAGCTGACCTCGCCGCCGTCGAAATCGTCGTTCAGGTTGATCGAGACGGCAAAGCGGCGGTGGGCGGTGCCCGCGGTGGTGTTGTCGCGGTGGGCGGCGAAATGGCCGCCCTCCTCGGCGGCATAGCAGGCGACGATATAGCGTTCCATCCGCGTGACCTGGAACTGGTGGACCTTGGCGATCTCGGGGACGATGCGGCGCTGGATGCGGGCCTGCAGGGTCGAGATCAGGGCGCGGTCGGTGATGTCATAGTCCTTGCGGCGCTTGTGGCTGGGGTCGGTGGCGCCGACCGTGCGCCCGCCCTCTTCGCGCATGAAGCCGCTTTCGACCCCGCCATGGGTTTCATAGAGGTCGATCAGGCCGCGGCACAGCTCGGGTTCGAAGACGCGGGGCAGGTAAAGCACCGGCGCCTGCAGCTCGATCCCGGCGAAACGGGCGGGCGGGGGCAGGCCCTCGACCAATTGCATGACCTCTTGCGCATCGCTGCCATCGGCGCGGAAGGGCACCTGGGCGATGACGCGCAAGGTCGGGTCCATCACCAGCCAGAAGCGGTAGAACTCCAGCGCGCCGCTGCCGGGCTGGGCGTCCTGCGCCACGACGCCATAGGTCTTGGCGACGCGCAGGTCGAAGTCCCAGAAGATGCGCAGGCCCGGAATGCGGTTGGCCAGCCTGCGCTCCGTCTCGTCGGCGGGGTCGTTGGAGACGACGAAAAGGGCGGCATGGTCGTCGTCGAACAGGTCGTCGCGGGTCAGCGCCGTGGCGACGGCCGATTGCGTCCGCGGATCGGCGGCGCTGCCGGCAAAGCACAGCACCGTGTAACGCCCCGCCGCAGCGTGGAAATGATAGGCCGCGTTCGAGGGCGAGCGGGCGATGAAAGCGGGGGCCGGGTCGCCCGCCCTTGGCGCCGCCAGCCGGTTCGTCGTCGTCGTCATGCCTGCCTCCCTTGGCCGTTTTGCAAGGGTTTACGGGGCAGGCATCGGGTTTCATCCCTTCTCGGGTAGGTGGAAATAGGCGGCGAAGGCGTAGGGGCGCGAAAGCGGCCAGTAAAGCCCCTGGCGGTTGAGGGCAAAGCGCCGCTCGACCAGGCCGCGGGCGGCGGCGGCCGTCGTGCAATCGGTCTGGCGCGAAAGGTCGTCGCCGGGGCCGAGCGGGCAGATCACCACGCCGCCCTCGGCCTGCCACCTTTCGCGGGGCGGGTAGTAATCGGGCAGCGCGCCGGGCCAGGCAGGCAGCGCCTCGATCCGCCCTTGGGCGAAATACCCCATCCGCGCCGCATCGTTGCCCGCCGCGGCCCAGGCGAGCACCTCACCCGGCGCCAGCGCCTGGAACTCGGCCTCGATGCGCCGCGCGGCCTCGGCCTCGGGGTAATACAGCGCCGAAGACCCCTGCCGCGCCGCCAGCACCGCCGTCAAAAGCCCCAAGGCGATCATCCCGGGCCAGATATAGCGGAAGGCCGACAGCAGGCGGGCGGAGGCAGGCTCCAGCCCCGGCCCGGCATTCCTCAGCCACAACAGCGAGAAGGCAAAGCCGATCGGAATCCCCCAGGGCTCGGACAGCGCGGCGAAGCCGGTGATCCCTGCCACCAGCGACAGAAGATAGGGCCCGAAGGCCATGTGCCAGAGGATATCCCCCGCCCCCTGCCAACGCAGGCTCTGCCCCACCCGCCGCCACAGGGGCCCCTTGTGGAACAGCCAAAGCGCCAGCGGCCAGGGGATGATCCAGTAATAGACCGGCAGGGTCGCGAAGGCCGCCAGGTGAAAGAGGTCCAGCCCCTGGCCCTGTTCGTCGACGTAAAGCAGGGTCTCGAAATGGTGGCGGGCCTGCCAGGCGACATGGGGAGACATGACCAGAACGAAGGTCGCAAGCCCGACCCAGGGGGCGGCCTCGCGAAAGCAGCGCCGGTTGGCGGGCATCACGGCGGCGATGAACTGCGCGGTCAGAAGCAGCGCCGCGTAATATTTCGACAGGACAGCGACCGCGCCCAAGACCCCCCACAGCGCGCCGTAAAGCGTCCGCTGCCGGGCAACCGGGTGCTGCAAGGCGATGACAAAGGCCCAGGCCGTCCAGGGCCAGGTCGCGAGGCAAATCGCGTTCATGTTCAGCTTGTCGGGCAGGGTGAGGTAGGGGAAGGCCAGGGCCTCCAGCGCGACAGCGGCCAGCACCACCGTCTTCGGCAGCCCCAGCGCCCGGCCGAGCGCATAGATGCCGTAAAACCCCACCGCCAGCACCACCGCCGCCAGCCCGTAGAAAGCCGCCACCGTCCGCGGCGCGACCAGAAACCACAGATGCGCGAGCCATGGCAGCACCTGCGGATGCTTGTCCGACCCCATCAGCCAATGCTGCGCCCAGGCCCAGACCTCGACCATGTCGCCATAGCTGTCCAGGTAAGGCTTGGCGATCAGGATCGCGCCATACCAGGCCAGAACCTGCAAGGGAATGAACCAGAGCGTGGCGAAGGGCTTGGACGGCACGGGCAGGCTCCGGGCAGGGCAGGGGGCGCCAAGAGACCACGTTTCGCGGCCTGCCGCAACCTTGGGCGCCAGCGCCCCGCCTGCGAACAACCTTCCTGGGAAACAAATTGACTTGATCGGAAAGGGCGCGATGATGGGCCCATGCGCATCCTCGTCTTTCAACACCTTGCCGTCGAACACCCCGGCATTTTTCGCGACATCTGGCGCGCGGGCGGCCATCAGGTGCAGATCGTCGCCCTGGACGAGGGCGCCCCCATCCCCGCGCTGGAGGGGTTCGACCTGCTGGCCGTCATGGGCGGGCCGATGGATGTCTGGCAGACCGACCGGCATCCCTGGCTTTTGGCCGAGATGGCGGCGATCCGCACCTGGGTCCGCGATCTGAACCGGCCCTACCTGGGCATCTGCCTGGGCCACCAGCTTTTGGCCGAGGCGCTTGGCGGCAAGGTCGGGCGCATGGCCCGGCCCGAGGTCGGCGTGACCGAAACCGTTCTGACGCCCGAGGGCCGCGCCGACGGGCTGTTCGCCGGGCTCGGTCCGGCGTTGCAGGCCTTTCAATGGCATGGCGCCGAGGTGCAGGCCCTGCCACCGGGCGCCACGATCCTGGCCGCCAACGCGGCCTGCCCCGTCCAGGCGCTGCGGGTCGGCCGCCGGGCCTGGGGCATCCAGTTCCATGTCGAGATGACCGCCACGACGGTTGCCGAATGGGCCGCCGTGCCGGAATATGCGGCCAGCCTGCGGGCGGCGATGGGCGCCACCCGCGCGGCGGGCCTCGGGGCCGAGCTGGCGCCCCAACTGCCCGCGTTCAACGCGCTCGCCCGGCAGATCGACGCCAATCTCTGGGCCGTGGTCTAGCGGCGGAAGACCCAGAAGCGGAACCCCAGGTAGGACCAGGCCATGGCCAGGACCGAGCTCGCCGTCATCGCCGCCAATAGCGGCATCGGCCGCAGCCAGAGGATCAGCGCGAAACTGCCATAGTTGATCGCGGCCGCGGCCCAGGCCACCCCGGCGAAGGCCGCGAACTCGGCCCAGGAGCCGCGGTCGCGGCGCCCGAAGGTCAGCCGCCGCTGCAGCCGCCAGCTGACCACCATGGCCAAGGCGATCGACAGCGCCCGGCAGGCCAGCGGCGGCAGCGGGGTCAGCCGCGACAGCGCCTCCAGCCCCGCTGCATCGGCCAGGAAGGCCAGCCCGCCCGAGACGAGGAACCCCAGGGCGTGACGCAGGCGGCTACCCATGCGGCAGGCCTCGCAGGTAAGCCAGCTCTTCCCCGCGGCGGGGGCCCAAGGGGTCGGAGGGGTCATCGCCCTCGCCGGGGTGGCACATGACCAGAGGCTCGGGCCCGAGGCGGCGCAGAAAGCCCGGGAATTCCGCCGCATAAGGCCGCGGGCCAAAGCCCGAAAAGCCCGAAAACCCGCGGTTCACCCGCAAACCCCGCGCCCGTGCCGCCTTGGCCAATCCCAGCGCCAGCCCCGCCACGA
This sequence comes from uncultured Pseudorhodobacter sp., assembly GCA_945952425.1. Classification (GTDB taxonomy): domain Bacteria; phylum Pseudomonadota; class Alphaproteobacteria; order Rhodobacterales; family Rhodobacteraceae; genus Stagnihabitans. The sequence goes on from CAMFIX010000014.1 coordinate 13,421, forward strand.
CCAGCGCCTTCCCCGGCTCGGGCCGCGCCAGGATCGCGGCCAGCCGGTCGGAGGGGTCGCGAAAGCCGATGGCCTGGCCCGGGAACTGCCGGGCCAGCGCGGCCAAAAGCCGCCCGCGGATGCCGGGCAGCGCATGCACATGCTGATGGCCGTCGACATGGTCGGGCATCCCGGCATGGGCGACGAAGGCCGCGATCTGCCGGGCGATCTCGGCCGCGATCTCGTCGCCCATCGCGCCCCGAAGCCGCCCGCCCAGCGACAGCGCCATCACCCGGCCGAGCGGCGGAAACACCCCCTTGGGCGCAAAGAGCGGCATTGGCCCCAGCGGCGCGCCATGGGTCAGCGTCAGGTGCAGGCCCAGGGCGCAGCGCGGGCGCAGGGAGGCGAAGGCGCGCGCCTCTTCCGGCCAGCCGGGCGCGTTGGTCATCGCGCTGGTCGCCTGCAGCCGCCCCTCTGCCGCCAGCATCCGGATGCCGCGGCTGATCCCGGCATTTTGCGCGTAATCGTCGGCGCAAAGCCGATAGCGCTCAGCCATCTTTCTGCGCGGGGCCGATCTCTTCGGCGACGATATACAAAGGTCGCCGCTTGACCTCTTCGAAGACGCGCCCGACATATTCGCCGATCACCCCCAGCGACAAAAGCTGGACCCCGGCAAAGAACATGATCGACACGATGATCGAGGGGAAGCCCGGCACATCGGTCCCGAAGATCAGCGCGCGCAAGAAGACGTAAAGCGCGTAAGCCATGGCGATCAGCGAGATGACCGAACCGATATAGGACCAGACCCGCAGCGGCAGGGTGGAAAAGGCCGCGATCCCGTCGAGGCCGAAGCGCAAGAGCTTGAGGAAATTGAACTTCGACGTCCCGTGCGCGCGTTCGGGCGCATCGAAGCGCACCGAGGCCGTGGTAAAGCCGATCCAGGCGAAAAGCCCCTTGGTGAAGCGCGCCCTTTCGTTCAGCTGGTTCATCGCGCCGACCGCCACCCGGTCGAGCAGGATGAAATCGACGATCCCCCGCGGCAGCCGCCCGCCGGTCAGCACGCCATAGACGGCGTGGAACGCATCCGAGGCGCGGCGGCGCAGAAAGCTGTCGGCCTCCCAATCCATGCGCTGGCCCATCACCACCTTGGCCCCCGCCCGCCAAAGCGCCACGAACTCCGGAATCGAGGCCGGCGGATGCTGCAGGTCGGCATCCATCACCAGGACGCCATCGCCCTTGGCGTGGCGCAGGCCCGCGGCGATGGCCTGCTCTTTCCCGAAATTGCGGCTGAACGAGATGGCGCGCAGCCGCGGATTCTCGGCCGCGAGCTTGCGGATTTCGGCCAGCGTGCCATCGGTCGAGCCGTCATCGACGAAAAGCACCGTCCAGTCGAGCGCCAGCCCCTCCAGCACCGGGGTCAGGGCCGCGACCAGGGGACGGATCATCAGCTCTTCGTTCAGAACCGGAATGACGACCGATAGGCTTTGAGACATGCGACCCCCTGCAGTTGCGCCTCTGTAGCACAGGCGGCGCGGGATGCGAAGCGGGGCCCCCTATTCGGCCACGCAATCCGCATAGTGGCGGATCACCCCGTCGGCGCCGACCTCTTGCACAAGGCCGTGGATATCGGTCTCGAAGCCGGGGCATTCCAGCGCGAAGGCGCGGTTGAACTGCAGGTATTCGACGATCTTGCGGTTGAAGACCTCGCCCGGCACCAGAAGGGGAATCCCCGGCGGATAGGGGGTAATCAGCGCCGTGGTGATCCGCCCCTCCAGCTCGTCGATGGGCACGCGCTGGGTGGTGCGCCGCGCGATATGGGCGAAGGCGTCCGAGGGCGTCATGGCGGGGGTGTGGTCGGTCAGGTAGATGTCGGTCGACAGGATCGCCACGTCGTATTTCGCATAAAGCTTGTGGACATGGCTGCAGAGGTCGCGCAGCCCCATCTTTTCATACCGCGGCTGCTTGGCCGAAAATTCCGGCATCGACCGCCACAGCGGCTGGTTCTTGTCGTAATCGTCCTTGAACTGCTGCAAGGCCGTCAGAAGGCTGTTCCAGCGGCCCTTGGTGATGCCGATGGTGAACATGATGAAGAAGCTGTAAAGCCCGGTCTTTTCGACCACGACGCCATGTTCGGCCAGGTATTTCGTGACGATGGACGCGGGAATCCCGGTTTCCTGGAACTTGCCGTCCATGTTCAGGCCCGGGGTAACCAGCGTCGCCTTGATCGGGTCCAGCATGTTGAAGCCGGGCGCCATATCGCCGAAGCCGTGCCAGGCGTCCTCGCCGTCGCGTTGGACGCCCTCGGCATCGGTGCGCTTCAGAACCCAGTCACTCGCCCGGCCGATCCCCTCGTCCGAGAGCGTATCGGGGCCCCAGACGGTGAACCACCAGTCGTCGGCGCCGAATTCCTCGTCCACTTTCCGCATCGCGCGGCGGAAATCCAGCGCCTCGGCGATGGATTCTTCCACCAGCGCCATCCCCCCCGGAGGCTCCATCATCGCCGCCGCCACATCGCAAGAGGCGATGATGGAATATTGCGGCGAGGTCGAGGTGTGCATCAGATAGGCTTCGTTGAAGAGATGCCGGTCCAGCTTCGTATCCTGGCTGTCCTGCACCAGTACATGGCTGGCCTGAGAGATCCCAGCCAGCAATTTGTGAATGGATTGCGTGACATAGGTCACCGCATGCTTCGGCCGGTCGCGCTTGCGGCCCATGGCGTGGAAGGTGCCGTAGAAGGGGTGGAAGGCGGCATGGGGCAGCCAGGCCTCGTCGAAATGCAGGTTGTCGACATAGCCGTCGAGCAGGTGCTTGATGACCTCGGTGTTGTAAAGCACCCCGTCATAGGTCGATTGCGTCAGCGTCAGGATGCGCGGCTTGACCGTCTCGGGGTCAACCCCGGCCAGAAGCGGGTTGGCGCGGATCTTCTCCTTGATCGCCGCGATTTCGAACTCGGCGCGGGGGATCGGGCCGATGATGCCGTAATGGTTGCGGGTGGGCTTCAAAAAGACCGGGATGGCGCCGGTCATGATGATCGAATGCAGGATCGACTTGTGGCAGTTGCGGTCCACGATCACCACATCGCCCGGCGCCACGGCATGGTGCCAGACCATCTTGTTCGAGGTCGAGGTGCCGTTGGTCACAAAGAAACAGTGATCCGCGTTGAAAATCCGCGCGGCATTGCGCTCGGACGCCCCAATCGCGCCGTTGTGGTCCAGGAGTTGGCCCAGCTCTTCCACCGCGTTGCAGACATCTGCCCGCAGCATGTTTTCGCCATAGAACTGGTGATACATCTGGCCGATGGGCGATTTCAGGAAGGCCACGCCGCCCGAATGCCCCGGGCAGTGCCAGGAATACGACCCATCCTCGGCGTAATCGAGAAGCGCCTTGAAGAAGGGCGGCTGGATGCCCTCCAGGTAGGTCTTGGCCTCGCGGATGATGTGGCGGGCGACGAATTCGGCCGTGTCTTCATACATATGGATGAAGCCATGCAGCTCGCGCAGGATGTCGTTGGGCAGGTGGCGCGAGGTCTTCGTCTCGCCATAGACGAAGATCGGGACGTCGGCATTCTTCCAGCGCACTTCCTCGATGAAGTTGCGCAGGTTCAACACGGCGGGGTCAAGGTCCGGCCCCGGGGTGAATTCCTCGTCGTCGATGGACAGCACGAAGGCGCTGGCGCGGCTTTGCTGCTGGGCGAACTTGGACAGGTCGCCATAAGAGGTGGCGCCGAGCACGTCGAAGCCCTCGTCCTCGATGGCCTTGGCCATGGCGCGGATGCCCGAGCCCGAGGAGTTCTCGGAACGGAAGTCTTCGTCGATGATGACGATGGGAAAGCGGAACTTCATGGCGCGGTCCTTGAAGGGCGAGGTCGCGCGCAACATGCCGCAACTGCACGGCGCCGGAAAGCGATTTTGCGGCTGCGGCGAGAGTTTGCCAATCCCGCCCCGGCGCGTCAGGCCTTCAGCCGCGCCTTCAGCATGTTGATCTTGCGATACTGCTCCTGGCCCGTGATCTCGGGGCCAAGCCAGTCGGGCCGCGGGACGGGATCGTCGGGATGGGTCAGCTCGGCCTCGGCGATGACCACGCCCTCCAGGATGCCGTGATAAGTGTCGATCTCGAAGATGACACCGCCTTCGGGCACGTAATACCGGGTCTTTTCGACCACCATCCCCTCGCAATGCCGGGCCAGCATCTCTTGCGCCTCCGCCAGCGGGATCGGGTATTCGAACTCGTCGCGGGCCAGCCCCTGCCGGGCGCCCTTGACCGTCAGCGTGGCGCGGTCGTCATAGATGCGCACCCGCACCTTGCGCCCGCCCGAGGCCGCGATCAGCCCGTCGCACAGCCGCGTGCTGTGGGTCGCCCTGTCGCGCCAGGCCTCTGACACGACGAGGAATTTACGTTCGATCTCCTGGGCCATGGTCTTTCCGTCACGGGGCGCGGCCCCTATCCTATGCCAAGCGCGCCGCGCCGCGGCAAGGGTGTCAGAGCACGCGCAGGCCGAGCTGCCCCAAAAGCGCCGCCGCCTGGTGTTTCGAGATCGTGGCACCGCGGAATTGCCGGGCATCTGTGATGGTGACGCCGCCAAGGTCGGCGCCGCGCAGGTCGGCGCCCTCGAAGCGGCCGTCGGTCAGGATCGCGTTGCGCAAGGAGCTGTCCTCAAACACCGCCTCGCGGAAGTCGCAGCCGCTGAGGTCGGCCTCGGAGAAATCGACGCGGGTCAGGGCGGCCTTGCGGAAGGAGAGTTTCGGCAAGAGCGCCAGCACCAGAAGCGTGTCGGAGAGCGTGAGCCCCGTGCCCTGCGCCGCGGTCAGATCGGCCCCGGTCAGCTTGGCGCCGGTGATCCTCAGGTCGGTCAGCGTGGCGCCGCGGAAATTGGCGTTGCTGAAGTCGCCGCCTGCGATGGCGGTCTCCAGCAGGCTGGCGGCGGCAAAACGGGCGCCTTGCGCGCGGCAGGCGGTGAAGCGCGCCTCGTCCAGCCGGGCGCCGTCGAACCGGGCGCGGGCGAGGGTGCAGCGGTCGAACTGCCAGCCGGTCAGGTCGCGGTCGGTGAAATCGGCGGCCGTGAGGTCTTGGTCGCAGAGCCGCGCCGGGGCGCCCCGGGCGATCAGCGCGGCGATCTCGGCGTGGGTCATGGCTTAAGCCGGGACATAGGTCAGGCGAATGACGTCGGGCTCCATGATCTCTTGTCCGGTCAGCCGCAGCCGGGGCAGGGGGGTGGCGAAGAAGGGCTTGCCGTGGCCGAGCACCACCGGGTGGTAGTAAAGCCGGTATTCGTCGATCAGCCCGGCCGCGCCCAAGGCGCCTGCAAGCTGGGTGCCGGCAATCGCGACCTCACCCGCAAGCGTCTCTTTCAGCGCGCGGATCTGTGCCACGGGATCTGCGGCGATCAGGGTGGCATTCGGCCCGACCTCGGTCAGCGTGGTCGAGACCACGTATTTCCGCTGCGCCCGCCAGGCCAGGGCAAAGGCGCTGAGGGCGTCGGTCCAGTCGGGTTGGTCGGTGTCCCAATAGCGCATCAGCTCATAGATGCGCCTTCCGCAGATCGAGACTTGGGTGGCGCGGACGGCCTCGGTCCAGTGCTGGAACAGCGCAGGGCCGGGGGCGAAGCGGTCGTGATCGACATAGCCGTCGAGCGAAATGTTCAT
>CAMFIX010000015.1 GCA_945952425.1 uncultured Pseudorhodobacter sp.
GCCTTGCAGGGGGCGCAATCGGGATTTCGGTTCTCGTCATGGCGCGCGTTGCAAAGGAGGCTTAGCTTTGCCATGGTAAGCGCGGCCCAAGGAACCATCATGAAACCCGTCGAAATCTATACCACCCCGACCTGCCCCTATTGCCTGGCAGCCAAGCGCCTTCTGAAAAGCAAGGGCGTGGAGTTCACCGAGATCGACGTCTCGCGCGACCCCGGCTTGCGGGCCGCGATGACCCAGCGCGCGCGGGGCGGCTATACCGTGCCGCAAATCTTCATCGACGGCACGCATGTCGGCGGCTGCGACGACATTCACGCGCTGGATTACCAGGGCAAGCTGGACCCGCTGCTGGCATGATCCGCGCGGGCCTGGTGCAGCTGAACGTCAGCGACGACCCGATGTCGAACCTCGACATGACCCTGGCGCTGATCGCCCGGGCCAAGGCGGCGGGGGCGGGATTCGTGCTGACGCCGGAATGCACCAATGGGCTCTGGTCCAACCGGGCCGAACAGCGCGGCCGCCTGCGCCGCGAGGAACATGACCCGACGCTCGCCGCCCTGCGCCGGGTGGCGATGCAGCATGAGATTTGGCTCCTGGCGGGCTCGATCGCCTTCAAGACGGATGACGCGGATGGGCGCTTCGCCAACCGCTCGGTGCTGATCGCGCCGGATGGGGCGATTGCGGCGCGCTATGACAAGATTCACATGTTCGACGTGAATGTCTCGGCGACCGAGGTCTACCGCGAAAGCGCGGGCTTCCGGCCGGGCACCGCCTGCGTTCTGGCCGAGACGCCCTTGGCCAGGATCGGCATGACGGTCTGCTATGACGTCCGCTTTCCGCATCTGCACCGCAGGCTGGCCCGGGCCGGGGCGCAGATATTGACGGTTCCGGCCGCCTTCAACCACATCACCGGCGCCGCCCATTGGGAGGTGCTGCTGCGCGCCCGCGCGATCGAGACCGGGTGTTTCGTCCTCGCCCCCGCCCAGACCGGCTTTCACCCCGAGGCCAACGGCAAGGGCCGCCGCACCCATGGCCATTCGCTGGCGATCTCGCCCTGGGGCGAGGTGCTGGGCGATGGCGGGACCGAGCCGGGGGTCACCGTCGTCGACCTCGACCTGTCGCAGGTCGAAGAGGCCCGCCGCCGCATCCCCGCCCTGAGCCACGACCGCAACTTCGACGGTCCGCTGCCGACCATCGCGGGATGAGCGTGCTGGACGATCTTGCCATCTCGCTCTTTGGCGAGCTGTTGATGGCCGACCAGCTGGCCCGCGCCGCCATCGGCAAGGCCCTGCCCAGGGGGATGGAGCTGTCGCATTTCTCGGTTCTGAACCACCTGTCCGGGCTGATGGAGGAACGCAGCCCCGCCCAGCTGGCCCGCGCTTTCCACGTCACGCGGGGGGCGATGACCAACACGCTGTCGAAACTGGAGATCGCCGGCCATATCCACATCCGCCCCGATTGGGACGATGCGCGGCGCAAGTTCGTGGCGATCAGCCCCTCGGGGCGGGCAGCGCGGGATGCCGCGGTGCAGACGGTGTCTCCCCTGATCGCCGATCTGGTGAAGGCCGTGGGCGAAGACCGGGTGCGCGCCGCGCTCCCGGTCTTGCGCGAATTGCGCATCCGGCTGGAGGAAGCCGATTAGTTGGTCGCCTGCACGGTCGTCCGCCCGGCCGCCAGGAAGCCGGTGAAGATGCTGACCACGGTGCGGGTGTTGACCAGCGGGCTTTGCGTGACCAGCACGAGGTCGCGGTCCTCGATCTGGAACTGGCCCGCGGCGAAAAGCCCGTCGGCCGAGGTGAGGTTGAAGGCGAAGACCACTTTCTGCTTGCCGGGCCCCTTGTCGGGATTGGCCGCCACGGCCGAGGCCGGGTAGTTGCGCAGGATCAGGATGCCCTTGGGGTTGGCGGTGTTCTGGTCGATGCCGCCGATCAGCGACATGGCGTCCAGCGCGCTGATCTGGTCCTTGGGGAAATTCGTCAACGCCTCGCGCCCGGCGGCGCCCAGCGACAGGAAGTAACGGTCGTCCGCCGCGACGAAGAGGCTGTCGCCGCCCTTCATCACCGCATCCAGCCCCGGATTGTCCAGGATCGTCTTCGCGCCGATCCGGTAGAGCCGCCCATTGCGCTGGACGTTGACCTGCGGGTTGATCATCGCCTCGGGCAGGCCGCCCGCCGCCGCCAGAACCTGGGTCACCGTCGTGTTGCCGGTAGGCAGCGGGTAGGACCCGTTGCGCGGCAGGCCCGCGATCACATCGACCGAATTCTTGGTGCCCGCCGCATGGCCCAGCTGCACCTGGACGTCGGGCACGATCACCACCAGCTTGTCCTGGATCAGCTTGCGCGCCGCCTCTTCCGAGAGACCCGCGACGTTGATCTCGTCGATATAGGGCAAGAAGATCGTGCCCTTGCTGCTGACCTTGATGTTGGGCATCACGATGGGGCTGCCCAAAAGCTGCGAATCCGTGCCGCCGAAGATCGACAGGTTCAGCATGTCGCCTGCCGCGATCCGGGTGTCGGGCGTGCCGCCGCCCGCGCTCAACCAGGGTTTGGTGCTTTGCGGATGGCTTTGCGGCCAGCCCTGCACCATCGAGAGGGTGAGGGCATTGACCGGCTGGACGAGGAAATCCGCCTCGGCGCTTTTGTCGCCCTTGACGATCTGCTGGACATTGCCGAAGTCCTGTGGAGGAGTGCATGCCCAAAGCGGCAATGTCATCAGGATCAGCGGCAGGACGCGGCCTTTCGGCCTGAAATTGAACGGCATCAGCGGCTCCGTGGCCCCGCAGGCTGGGCGGGGCTGTCAGGGGCATGTCATACTGGCAGGCACCCGCAGGTCAATGATAATGCGGGCGCATTGGGCAAGGCCTTGGGGATAAACCTGTGAACAAGTCGGTTCTCACGAAAAAGTGCCTGCTGGTGACGGGGGCAGAGGGTCGGATCGGGCGACTTTTGCAGGCGGCCTGGGCCGGGCGCGGGGTGATCTGGTCGGGGCGACGGACGGGGCTGGCCTGGGAGATGGGCGGCACGGCGCCCGACCTGCCCGAGGGCGCGGCGGTGCTGCACCTGGCGGGCGCGACGGCGGGGGATATGGGGCGCAATGCGGCGGCCGCCCGGGCCCTGGCGGCGGCGCTGCGGCCGGGGCAGCGGGTGGTGCTGGTCTCCTCCATCGCCGTCTATGGCCCAGGGCCGGGGCCCTTCCGTGAGAGCGATCCGCTGGCGCCGCGGGGCGCCTATGCCGAGGCCAAGGCCGAGGTCGAGGCGATCCTGGCGCCCTTCGACCCTCTGGTCCTGCGGCTGGGCAACCTCTTCGGCGCCGATGCGCTGACCCGGGCCGCCTCTGCCGGCCCCGTCGTGCTGGACCGCGCCGGCGATCTTGGCCCGCGGCGCAGCTGGATCGGCCCGCGAACCTTTGCCGAGCTGCTCTGGCAGCTTCTGGAGGCTCCGCCCGGCGCCCTGAACCTTGCCCAGCCGCCCGCCCTGCCGATGGGCGCCCTGCTGCAGGCGATGGGCGCCGCCTGGAGCTTTGGGCCGGGCGCCGCCCCCGTCCCGGTGGCCGAGATGGACCTGTCGCGCCTGGCGACCCATGTCGCGCTGCCCCCTGCCACGCCCGAAGGGCTGGTCGCCGAACTCGGCTCTTTGAAAGGCACCTGGCCATGATGCGCCGCGCGTTCGACATCACCCTTTCGCTGCTGCTGATGGCGCTGCTGGCGCTGCCCTTCGCCGCGCTGTGCCTGTGGCTGCTCGCCCGCGAGGGGCGACCGCTGTTTTACGTGGCCGAACGGATGAAGGCGCCCGGTCGGCCGTTTCTTCTGTGGAAGCTGCGGACCATGGCCGTCGCCCCCCCCGAACAGGGCGTCTCGGGCGGCAACAAGACCGCGCGCATCACCGCGACCGGCGCCTTCCTGCGGCGGAAGCGCCTGGACGAGATCCCGCAGCTGTGGAACATCCTGAAGGGCGACATCGCCTTCGTCGGCCCCCGCCCGCCGCTGCGGATTTACGTCGAGCGGTTTCCCGCGCTTTACGCCCAGGTGCTACGCGACAAGCCCGGCGTCACCGGCCTCGCCACCCTGGTCTTCCACCGCCACGAAGAGCGCCTTCTGGCCGAATGCACCACCGCGGCCGAGACCGATGCGGTCTATTGCCGCCGCTGCATTCCGCGCAAGGCCCGCATCGACCTTGCCTACCAGGCCCGCCGCACGCTATGTTCCGACATGAAACTGATGATCCAGACGGTTTTTCACGCCGCGAATTTACGCAGATGAAAGCTTTATGCCGGAAGTTTAGGCCTGTCAGGCTTGATTGCGCCCCCGCAGCGCCCTAGCCTGACCCGGTCGACGGAAGGTCGATCGGACCCTTGGGTTAAAGGTGGTCCGGCAGAATGCGAAAGGCCAGAGTTGTTGATATGACGCCGTTGCGCTCCAGGCTTTTTGGATTGGTCGAACGGCTCAGCCGCAGCCAGAAGCGCCTGGTCTTCCTGCTGCTGGATGTCTCTCTCGCCGAACTGGCGCTGGTCGCGACCGTGATGCTGGAACATTCCAGCCTCTGGCCGGGCGCCGATCTCGCGCGGATTTCCGACATTTTCCTGATGCTGATCCCGATTGCCGCCTGCGGCTCGCTGGTTCTGGGCATCCCCAACATCCGGCTGAAGGCCTACGAGTCGCTGTCCTATACCCAGACCGCGAATTTCGCGGGGCTGCTGGTGGTGGCGCTGTGGGCGATGTTCCGGCTGCAACGCTATGATTTCACGCTGATCGGCTATGCGCTTTACGGGCTGACCTTCTTCATCGCCTCGGTCGGCGTGCGGCTGGCGATGCTGAACGCCTACCTCATGGTGCTGCGCTGGGGGCAAAGGCGCTGGCGCGTCGCGATCTATGGCGCGGGCACGACCGGCGTGCAGCTGGCCGCCGCGCTGAAAAGCCATGAATCCATCGTCGTCGTGGCCTTCATCGACGACGATCCCGGCCAGCAGTCGATGACCATCGCCGGCCTGCGCGTGCATTCGCCCGAGAATATCGAGCGTCTGATGCGCGAGAAAGAGGTCGACCGCGTGCTTCTGGCCATGCCCTCGGCCTCGGCGCCGCGGCAGATGCAGATCGCGCATCGGCTGCAGGGGCTGGGGCTGGATGTGCTGGCGCTGCCGTCCTTTGCGCAGCTTGTGGGGACGGAGGCGCTGGTCGACAACCTGGCGCCGGTGGTGCCCGACGCCTTCCTCGGCCGCCAGTCGGTGGAGGAAGAGATTGCCACCGGCTCCGCGGTTTACCTCGACAAGGTGGTGATGGTGACGGGCGCTGGCGGCTCCATCGGGTCGGAGCTGTGTCGCCAGCTTCTCGCGCTGAAGCCGCGGAAGCTGGTGCTGTTCGAGGTTTCGGAAAAGGCGCTGTACGACATCGACCGCGAGCTGCGCGAACTGCCGGAGCTTGGCGCGGTCGAACTGGTGCCGCTCTTGGGCTCGGTCAGCGATTCGCGGGCCACGCGCTCGGCCATGGTGGATCACGGGGTCGAAGTGGTGGTCCATGCCGCGGCCTACAAACACGTTCCTTTGGTCGAGGCGAACCCCGTCGCCGGCATGGCCAACAACGTGCTGGGCACCCGCGTCCTGGCCGATGCCGCCGAAGAGGCCGGGGTGGAGCGTTTCATCCTGATCTCCACCGACAAGGCGGTGCGGCCGACCAATGTCATGGGCGCATCGAAACGCATGGCCGAGATGGTGGTGCAAGACCTCGCCAAGCGGGCGCGCAAGACCAGCTTCGCCATCGTGCGCTTCGGCAATGTGCTGGGGTCTTCGGGTTCGGTCGTGCCGCTGTTCAAAGAGCAGATCCGCAAGGGCGGGCCGATCACCCTGACGCACGAAGACGTCACCCGCTATTTCATGACGATCTCCGAGGCCGTGCAGCTGGTGCTGCTGGCGGGGTCGTTCCCGGTGCCGGGGGCCGAGGCCGATGTCTTCGTGCTGGACATGGGTAAGCCGATGCGCATCCGCGACCTGGCCGAACAGATGATCCTCGCCGCGGGGTATCGCGTGCGGGACGAGGCCAATCCGGAGGGCGACATCGAGATTCGCATGATCGGCCTGCGTCCCGGCGAAAAGCTGCATGAAGAGTTGCTGATCGGCGCGGGGCTTCTGACCACGCCCCATGCGAAAATCCTCCGCGCGCGTGAGGCGAGCCTCAGCGAGCTCGACATGGCCAAGGCGTTGCAGGCCTTGCGCCACGCGATGGGGGCGGGCGATGCCCATGCCGCCCGCGCCGTGGCGGCGGCCTATGTCGAGGGCTTCGGCGACCCGCAAGGCGCGCGGCCCGCCTTTGCCCCCGACACCTCCTCGGCGGGTTGAGAGTTTGTTGCAACATGGATGACGCGATCAGGCAGGCGGGCTACAGTCTGCAGCGACCGCCCACTTGGACATTTTCTAGCGCCCTGATAAGATTGCGTTGCATCGGGCGAAGAGAGGTTCTTTCGTGGCACAATCGCAACGCTTCATCCGCCTTCTGACCAGCACGGCCCTGGCGCTTATGGCGAGCGCGTCGGCTGCAGAGATGCGGCCCTCGGTCAATATGATTGGCAACACCGGCCTGATCGACATGCCTTCCGGAGAGATGCAGCCCGACGGCTTCCTCACGCTGGACAAATCGGTGATGGGGCCGATCTTCCGCTATGCCCTGGCCTTCCAGTTCACCCCGCGGCTGACCGGCACCTTCCGTTACATCGGCATCCGCAACTGGAACGACCGTTTCTGTCCGCCCGATTGCGACGGCGTCAACGGGTTCGACACCTATTACGACCGCAACTTCGACGTCAGCTACCAGATCCTGACCGAGGGGCGCTATCGCCCCGCCCTGACCATCGGCCTGCAGGATTTCGCCGGCACCGGGATCAACTCGGCCGAATATGTCGCCGCGACCAAGACCTTCGGCGGGCGGCTGAAGGTGACGGCGGGCCTGGGTTTCGGCCGGCTCGGTAGTTACGACCCGCTCTTCTCGCTCGGCACCCGACCGAAGGTCAACCTCGGCAATGGCGGCAAGCCCAACCCCAACCAGTGGTTCCGCGGCGATGCGGCTTTGTTCGGCGGGCTGGAATATGCCGTCAACGACAAGTGGACGGCCAAGGTCGAATATTCCTCGGACGATTACCGCGAGGAGGCCGGCATCCGCGGCACCTTCGACCGGGCGAGCCCGGTGAATTTCGGCGTCGAATACCACCCGAACGAGACGTTCCGTTTTGGCGCCTATTACATGTACGGCAACCAGATCGCGCTGAACCTCGCGATCTCGGTCAACCCGGCACAAAGGCCCGCCGGTAACGTTCGCGGCCCGGCGCCCTATCCGGTTCTGGACCGCCCCTCGCCCCAAGCCAACCCGGGAGCCTGGGTCACAGGCTGGACAGAAAACGCTGGCACAAACGCCAACCTATTGACTGCGCTTCAAAATTATCTGGATCGCGACTTTGGCGTCAAGGCCGAATCGCTGGACGTGACTGGCAACACGGTGCAGGTGCGCTATCGCAGCACGGCTTATGATGCCCCCTCGCAGGCCATGGGCCGCATCTCGCGAGCGCTGACCTATGTCATGCCAGCCACAATCGAGGTCTTCGAGCTGGTCCCGCTGGTCAAGGGAATGGCGGCGGCCAAGGTGGTGATATACCGCAGCAATCTCGAAAAGCTGGAGGGCACGCTGGGCGAAGGCTCGGCATTGCTAGTGCGCAGTCGGATCGAGGACAGCGGCGCTGCGCCCGCCGGTTTGACCCGGAACACCGGCCTTTACCCCCTGTTCTACTGGGGGCTGGAGCCCGCAACGCAAAGTCGGCTGTTCGATCCAGGCGATCCGCTGCAGGTCGATCTCGGCTTGCGGGCCACCGCCTCGTATGAGGTTGCTCCCGGCCTGATCTTTTCAGGCACGCTACTGCAGATGCTGACACACAACATTACGTCCAGGCCCGATCCCACATTTTCGCCGCTCCCGCCGGTTCGGTCCTCGTCCAGCAGCTATCAGGAGGTGAAGTCTCCGGCCATCGAGAACCTGACTGCTGCCTATTATGCCCGTTTGGCGCCCGCGCTTTATGGTCGCATCACCGCTGGCTACTTGGAGCGCATGTATGGTGGCATTTCGGCAGAGATGCTTTGGCGTCCGGAAGGGCGTCCCTGGGCCCTGGGCGTCGAGGCGAACTATGTGGCGCAGCGGGATACCGATAGTATGTTCGGCGTCGGTCAGTTCGACTATCGCGTTGCGACCGGGCATGTGTCGGGCTACCTGAAGCTTGCGCGTGGCTATGATCTTCAGCTCGACGTCGGCCGCTATCTCGCGCGGGATATCGGCGCGACGTTGACGCTGACGCGCGAGTTCGCCAATGGCTGGCGGGTCGGCGGTTTCGCGACGCTCACCAACGTTTCGGCGAAGAACTTCGGCGAAGGCTCCTTTGACAAGGGCATTTTCCTGGAGATTCCGATCAACTGGATGGTGGGCCGCCCGAGCCAGGCGACGCGCTCGTTGGTGCTCCGTCCGATCCTGCGCGACGGCGGGGCGCGAGTTTTCGTACCGAATCGGCTGTATCCGCTTCTGAAGGACTATGACGAAAGAGGGATCGTCTCGGATTGGGATCGGGTATGGAAATGAGATCTGTGTCGGCCGTAAAGATCTTGTTCGCAGTCCTCGTCCTGCTGCATGGATGTGGCAATTCAAGTGATGTGATCACCGCGGGCGCGTCTTTTGGACGAATCAGTGGGGCCGGTGTCTCTGGTGCGAATCGAGACGCAAGCCAGCCCGAAAGTCTGCGCGCGGCGCTCGAAGCGGATGGGAAGCCGGTCATCAGCGTGACTGTGCCGAGCCTGAACTACACCGCCCTGATGGCGCATTATTACCCCGGCCACTTTGGCGCGATGGTCTGGTCCAGCATGACATACGAGACCGTGGCACTGCGCGACGGCATCGTGACCCAGACGCGTGGTTTCGGTCGCGACATCATGGCCAGTCAAACTCCCGGGCTTGCCCAGATTCGGGCTACCTCTGGCGGTTTTCACCGAGTTTACGAGTATCTGGATGGGGACGATCAGGCCATTCAGGTCAACTACGACTGCGATTTCGTATCCTCAGGCTCTGAGGCCGTCATCGTTCTGGGCCGGTCTTACCAAACGCACAAAGTCACGGAGCGCTGCTCCAGCCCGTCGTTCCACTTCGACAACATCTATTGGATAGATGGCAGCGGAAAAATCAGGCAATCTTCACAACTTTTGGCGCCCGGCTTGGACTCGATGCTGATACAGTCCATAATAGACTGAATTTTTGCGATACGGCTTATCAAGTCTCGTCCGACATGGTAGGGTTGTAGGCGGTAGATTATGAGGAGAGTGTCCATGAAGAAGCTAGTTGGCGTGGCCATGGTGGTTATGCTTGCTTCGTCGTCGTTGTTTGCCCAGACGACTCCCCCGGCCCCGCAAGGCCAAACCCCGCCGACATCGAATGCTCCTAGTGCCGTAGTAATCGGTGGTGGCGTGATTCCGCCGGTGGCGCTGGCGGTTTTGCCCTTACTGTTGGTCGGCCTTGCTGGCGGCGGCGGCAAGTCAGGCGGTGGTACATGCAAGTTGCCGGTTGCGTCGCAGTGCAGCGGTGGCGGTGGCGGGGGCGGGGGCGGGGGCGGGGTTGGCAGCACGACAAGTGCCGCCACTACTACCAATTAATCATCTTACCGGCTCAAGTAATAATCTCACAAGCGCATTTGGTGCGCTTGTGAGATTAATGGTTTTTGGTGAGCTTTGACACTGAGCAAATGGACCCGTTGGCTTCCCCTGCCGCCGTCCTGGATCGCCTCGGGCCTGAACCTCTATCGCCGGATCGAGCAGGCCGAGCTTAGCCTGATTTCTGCCGGTGTGGCCTTCTTCGGCTTTCTTGCGCTGTTCCCGGCCACCGCGGTTTTCATCGCGGTCTGGGGCGCGCTGTCCGATCCCGCGATCATCGAGGCGCAGGTCGATCTGCTCCGCCCGGTCCTGCCGCCCGACGCGCTGAGCCTGGTGCACACCCAGGTCCGCGCGCTGGTTGCGGTCAGCGGGGCGCCTTTGGGGTGGGCGACGGCCTTTTCGACCTTTTTGGCGCTGTGGTCGGCGCGGGCCGGGGTCGCGGCGCTGATCCGCGGGCTGAACGCCATCCACCGCCTGCCGAATCGCACCTCGGGCCATCACCAGCTGCAGGCGATGATGCTGACCCTGGCGCTGATCGGTCTGGCGCTGGCGGCGATGCTGGCGACGGTCGTCGCGCCCCTGGTCATCGGCGCGCTGCCCTTGCCCGGCGATGACGCGACGCTGTTGCACCGCGCCAACCTGGCGCTGGGCGTGGTGCTGGTGGTGATCTCGATCTCGCTGGCCTATCGCTTCGGCCCCAACCACCGGAGGCCGCCGCGGCTGTTCACGCCGGGGCTGGCGGTCGCCGTCGGGCTCTGGGCCCTGGCGGCGCGGGGCTTCATGATCTATCTCGCGAATTTTCCCAGCTATAACAAGGTCTACGGCACGATCGGCGCCGTGGTCATCCTGCTGATGTGGCTCTACGCCAGCGCCTTTTCGGTGCTGCTGGGCGCCGCCGTCGATGCCGAGACGCAGCGCCGTCAGTAGTCCTTCTTCAGGAACACCCCGGCGCCCGAGTTGCCATCGGTATCGACCTGCGCCTTCAGCGTGATGTGGCGGGCGACATCCAGGTTGAGGCTGACCTCGCTCTTGCCGTCGCTGTCGACGGTGACCTCGGAATAAAGCTTCTCGCTCAGATATTTGCCCGCCGTCAAACTGCCGCCGCCATTGGCGTTGGTCTGGACGTCCAGGTTATCCAGCCCGGTTTTCGACCGGATTTTCCCCAGCATCCCCTCGCCGCCCTTGCCCGCCAAGGTCGCCACGGCCGAGGCGAGTTGCGCCGCCTGGAAGGCCGAGATCGTCTCCAGCCCACGGCCGAACAGCAGCTGCGCGAGGACTTCTTCCTGCGGCAGGGCCGGGGAGGAGGAGAAGGTCACCTCCGGCGCAGTGGCGGGCCCGTCCACCGTGACCGTCGCGGTGATGTCGCTGGCATCGACCGAGGCCACGACATGCACCATCGGCACCAAGGCGCCCTGCAGGTCGAGATTGGCCTCGGACAGGGTCAGACGGCGGCCCAGAATGTCCATCCGGCCGCGCAACAGGCTGAAACCGCCCTGCGGCACGATGGCATTGGTCGAGCCGGTCAGCGTCAACCCGCCCCCCAGCTCGGCATCCAGACCCCGGCCGCGCAGAAAGACCTGGTTCGGCGCGTTGATCCGCAGGGCAAGGCCATAGCCGGGGCCCGCGGCGCCAGAGCTCGTGCCCTCGCCCGCCGTCGCGCGGGCGCGGGTGGCGCGCACATCGGCGCTGTCGCCGCGATGCGTCAACCCGCTCAGCGCCGCACTGGCGGGCAGGGACGAAGGGATGCGCAGTTCCGTCCGCCCGAGCGCCAGCGTCCCCGCGATCTGGGCGCCGCCCAAAGCCGGGCCCTTGAAACTCATCGTGCCGCCCACCGTCGTCTCATACAGCTGCGGATCGCGCAGTTTGACCGCGTTCAGCGTGATCGCAAGGTCGGCCGCATAGGGCGCCGAGAGGCCGACGCCCCCCGTCACCCGCGCCGATCCGCCGGTCGAAACCTGCGCCTGGCCCGTCAGGCTCGCCCGCCCGCTCGCCAGCTGCACCGCGGCAGTCATCCCCGTCAGGCCGAAGGGCAGCGAAGGGTCGGCAAAGCGCCCGTCGCTCAGCTGGACCGAGCCGCTGAGGCCCGACAAGGCCAGCGCATTCAGCACCAGGTCAAAGCGCAGCCCGCCCGACACCGAGCGCGGCCGCAGGAAAGGGTTGGCCAAGGCTGCGGCGCCGGTGCCCTTGGCGGTCAGCCGCGTCTGCGCGCCGAGCGTGCCTGCGACCGTCGCCGCAATCTGGCCCGGGCCTTTCACGGCCAGGTCCAGACTCACCGCATCCTTCCAGCCGGCCTTGCCCGTCAAGGTCACCGGCCCGGGGAACTCCGGCACGAAAAGCCCCAGGTTCGCCAGCCGGGCCTGCACCGCCAGCGCCTCCAGCGGGCCTTGCGCGCTGGCCGTCAGCTGGTCGGTCTTCAGGTCGAAGGCCTGCAAGGTCACCTGCGTGCCCGCCACCTGCGCGGCCAGTTTCACCGAGGAATCCCCGGCCAACAGCCGGTCGGCGTCGGGCTGGCCGATGCCGAGCCCCTGGCCCGTCGCGCTGGCCTCGATCACCGCATTCTCCGGCGTGCCGGTGACATGCAGGTCCGCCGAAATCGCGCCCTTGCGGCCGATGACCGACAAATCCTCCAGCGCGACATGGCCGGAAAGGTCGCTGCCCGCCGTCGCGATCTTGCCCTTCAAGTCGGCGGTCAGGCCTCCGGCGGTCGCCTGGAACTGCCGCAGGGTCAACCCGGTCTCGTCGCGCAGGGCCGAGACGGCAATGCGGCTGTCGGCCTTCAAGAGCGCGTCGGCCTCGGCCTGGCCCACGGCCAAGGCGCGGCCGATCAGGTTGCCGGTCAGATCGAAGGCGCCGGAAAAGGCATTGGCGCTGCCGGTCAGGTCGAACCTCACGGTGCCGGAAAGCCCGGGCCGATAGCCGGAAAGCCGGGCAAGATCATCGACATGGCCGGTCGCCTGGCCTTCGAAGCCGCCGTCCAGGGTGATATGACCCAAGGTCGTCACCGCCAGCCCCGGCGCGGTGAGGCTGAGGTTCTGCACGCTCAGCCCCTTGTCGTCGCGGTGGAAGGCCGCCGCGGCGGTCAGGGTGCTGCCCAATGCCTGGGCCAAAGTCGGGTCGGTCGGCGCGAGGCCGAGCGCCGTCATCCGCGCCGTGCCGTCGAAGGTGTTCTCGGCCAGGTCGCCCTCGGCCTGCAGCGCGATATGGCCGGCGTTCAGGCTGGGGGTCACCAGCCCGTCCAGCGCGGCGGTCAGGCTCCACCCGGCGCCTTGCGTCGCATCATGCGCCAGGCGGAAGGTGCCGCTGGCGACGCTGACCGGGGTCGACAGCGGCAGGGTGACCGGCCCGCTGCCGGTGCCGAGCTTGGCGGTGATGTCCAAAAGCTCCGGTCGGCCAGAGGGCGCGAACCGCGCCTTGCCGTCCAGGGTGATCGCGGCGGCCTGGATGGCCAGCGTGTCGAGGCTGAGACCCTCCGGCCCCTGCGCGCCTTTGACCTGCAAGGCGACATTCGGGCCGAAGAAGGCGGCATATTGCGGCAGGAAGACCGGCGTCGGATCGCCCGCCAGCAAGGCCGAAAAGGCGCCGTCCTTCAGCGTGACCAACCCGCCAAGCCGCGTCGCGCCATCGGTGGCAAGGTTCACTTGCGCGGTGAAATCGCTCAGCGGCCCGCTGCCCGCGATCTTCAGACTGGTGGCTGGCGCCCCCGGCACGCCGAGCTTCTTCGCCGCGATCCCGCCCGCACCCTCGGCCGCATCGAGGTTCAGCGACAACGCCTTGTCGGCATTGCCATAGCTCGCCGCCAGCGTCACATGCCCGTCGCGGTCCAGCCGTTTCAGGTCCAGATGCGCCGATCCATTGCCGCCGTCCAGCGTCAGGTCGGCGGAGAGGCTCGCGATGACATCCTCGCCCAGAACGCCCGGCCCCAGGTGGATCTTCGGCGCCGAAACGCCCGAGATGGCGACAGAGACCGGCAGCTCCGGCAGGGCGAACGGCTTGGCCTCGGGGGAGGCGGTCGCTTGCGAGGCGGGCAGGCGGGCGAGGTCGATTTCTTCGGCGGCCAGCGCATTGACCTCGACATGGCCGGACAGAAGCGCGCTGCGGCTCCAGTCCAGGGTCACGTTCTTCAGGGTCAGCCAGACCCCCTGGTCGTCGGCGATGGTCAGCTGGGTGAGGCTGGCCTGCGAGGACAAGGCGCCTTGGAACCCCTCGATCTCGACCCGCCGCCCGGCGCCGGAGAGGTTGTCTTGCAGCCAGTTGACCAGCCAGCCCTTGTCCTCGGCGGCATCGGCCAAGGCCATCGTGGGCGCGAACATCAGAAGGCAAAGGAGTTTCCGCATCAGAAGGCCTGCCCCAAACCGACGTAAATCTGCAACCCCTTGCCCGTGGTGCCCGCGACCGGCATGGCGAGGTCCAGCCGCACGGGCCCAAGCCCGGTTTCATAGCGCAGCCCCAGGCCCGCGCCGGCGTGCCAGTCGCCGCTGCCGGCAATCGCCACGGCCCCGGCATCGACAAAGCCCACGACACCGATGCTTTGCGTGACCTTCATCCGCGCCTCCAGCGAGGTCGCGATGAATTGCGTGCCTCCCACGCCCACCGTGACCCCGCGGCAGAGCGTGCTGGCGCCCAGCGACTGATAGGGCTGACCGCGCACCGTGCCGCCGCCGCCGGAATAGAACAGATCCTCGCGCGGGGTGCCCGCGGCCGAGGCGCCGAGGATCAGCCCGCCCTGCAGCCGCCCCGCCAGCGTGACCTGCCCCAGGGTCTTGTAGGCGCGCCCGTCGAAGGCCAGCCGCGCGCCGGTGTCGGTATCGCCAAAGCCGAAGAAGGGTTTTGCCTCGGCCTTGATATAGAACAGTTTCGTCGGATCGGTCGTGCTGTCGCGGCGGTCCCAGGTCAGCGAGACGGGCAGGGTGATGCTGCTTTCGGTGAAGGGCCCGGCGGCGTCGCTGCCCTTGCCGAAGGTCACGCCGACCTGCGCCGTCCCGGTCAGCGAAGGGGTGAAGTATCGCGTGAAGCCCGCCGCCATGGTGAAGGTATTGGCGGAATAATCCGTGTCGTTGGTATGGGTCAGCCCGGCCGACAGCGCCAAGGCGGTGTCCGGCCCCAGCGAGGCCGGGCGGTTCAGGCTGACGCCCAAGGCATAGTCGATCCCCGAGCTTCCCGCCTCGATGTTGGAGGCCGAGCCCGTCACCTCGAACCGCTCGCCGCCGCCGAAGAAGTTGCGGTGCAGCCAGGAGCCGTTCAGCGACAGCCCGTCATTGGTGGCAAACTGCGCCCCGAACGTATAGCGGCGCGGCTTAGCCTCGACCACCACGGCGGTGAAGTTCAACACGTCGGGCGGGGCGATCTTGTCGGCCTCGGTCAGGGTGACGGAGGAGAACACCCCCGTCCGCCGCAGCCGTTCGGCGGCGCGGGTGGCTTCGGAGGCGGAATAGGTCCGCCCGGTCGGCAGGCCCGCCATGGCGACGATGCGCTGGGGCGTGATCCCCTTGGCGCCCTCGACCGTCAGGCTGCCGAAGCGCAGCACGGGGCCGGGCGCCAGGGCGATATCGGCCGACAGCGTCGCGGCCTTGTGATCGGCGGTCAGGCTTTGGCGGCCGACCTTGGCCTTGGCATGCCCCTCCTCGCGCCAGCCGTCGATCCCGGCATTGACCGCGCTTTCGACCGTGCCGGAATAGGCGGGTTCGCCGGTCGCAAAGCCCTCGGGCAGTTCGGTTTCGGGGGTCAGGGGCGCCAGTTTCAGCGCGCCGAAATGGAAGAGCGGCCCCGGATCGACCGTCACCGCGATCTTGCCGATCTTGGAGGGCGCATCCAGGGGCGCAATCGACGCCGCCTCGCGCCCGTCGATCGTCACATGGATGACCGGCCCGTAATAGCCCATCGCATACAGCGCCGACAAAAGCCGCCCATATTCCGCCTGCGCATCGGTGAACAGGTCCAGGGGTGTCTTGCCGTCCTCCGACAGGCCCGAGGCGGCCTTGACCGCCTTTTGCGTGGCCTTGTCGCCCTGCACGGTGAACGTGATCTCTGCCGCCGCCGGAAGCGCCAGGGTCAAGGCCGAAATCAAAACCAACCGCCGCAGCATCGCACCCCACCCTATCGCCCGTCACAGGATCATCGCCTACCCTGCGGGAAAGGGCAACCGGGGCTCAGGCGGCAGGCTCTTTCCGGCTGGTGGTCACGTAATTGACCGAAAGATCGCGGGCGGACAGGTGCCAGCTCCAGGTGACCGGGTTGAAGACCATGCCCTTGCGGTCCAAGGGCGCCAGGCCCGCGCGTTGGATCAGGCTGTAAAGCTCGTCCGGCGTGATGAACTTCGCCCAGTCATGCGTGCCCTTCGGCAGCCAGCGCATCACCCATTCCGCGCCGATGATGGCCATCATGAAGCTTTGCGGGTTCCGGTTCAGGGTCGAGCAGATCATGATCCCCCCGGGTTTCAACAGCTGCTGGCAGGCGGTCAGATAGGCCAGGGGATCGGCGACATGTTCGACGACCTCCATGTTCAGGACGACGTCGAAGACCTCTCCCGCGGCGGCGAGGTCTTCGGCCGTGGTGAAACGGTAGTCGATGGACAGCCCCATCTTCTCGGCATGGACCTGCGCCACGGGGATGTTGCGCGCGGCCGCATCGGCGCCGACAACACTGGCGCCCAGCCGCGCCATCGGTTCGGACAAAAGCCCGCCGCCGCAGCCGATATCCAGGATGCGCAGGCCCGCGAAGGGCTGCGGTGCCTTCAGGTCGCGGCCGTATTCGGCGGCGATGGACTGGGTGATGTAATCCAACCGGCAGGGATTCATCAGGTGCAGCGGCTTGAACTTGCCCTTCGGGTTCCACCACTCGGCCGCCATCGCCTCGAATTTCGCGACTTCCGCGGGGTCGATCGTGCTCTGCATGGGTTTTCTCCGTCACAAGCCCGTTTCATCCGGGGCGATGCGGGCTATATAAGACGGAATGGATCAGAGATCAGGCCCCAAACGTGCGACGGATTATCTCTATCCGCCGGTCGAGCCCTTCGACCAGCGGATGGTCGAGGTCGGCGCGGGCCACCGCATCTATGTCGAGCAATGCGGCAATCCCACGGGCGTGCCGGTGCTGGTGCTGCATGGTGGGCCGGGGGGCGGCTGTTCGCCCGCGATGCGGCGCTATTTCGATCCGGCAGTCTACCGCGTGGTTCTGTTCGACCAGCGCGGCTGCGGGCGCTCGCGGCCCCATGCCAGTGTCGAGGGCAACACGACCTGGGATCTGGTCGCCGATATCGAGACGATCCGCCAGATGCTGGGGGTCGAGAAGTTCATCCTTTTCGGCGGCAGCTGGGGGGCGGCGCTGGCTCTGATCTATGCGATCACCCATCCCGACCGCGTGGCTCATATGGTGCTGCGCGGCATCTTCCTGATGACCAGGTCAGAGCTCGACTGGTTTTACGGCGGCGGGGCGGGGAATTTCTTCCCCGACCTCTGGGCGCGCTTCGTGCAGCCGATCCCCGAGGACGAACGCGCCGACCTGATCGGCGCCTATCACCGGCGGTTGTTCAGCGGCGACCTTTCGGACGAAATC
>CAMFIX010000016.1 GCA_945952425.1 uncultured Pseudorhodobacter sp.
GGACGCCGCTTTGGGCTGGCCCGACCGGGTTTACGACCGCATCGGCCATCCGGTCACCTGGATCGGCGGGCTGATCGAGACCTGCGACCGCCGTTTCAACCGCGACAGCGACAGCTTTGCGCGGCGGCGGCTGATGGGGGTCGCGGTCTGCCTGGGGATCGCCGCTTTGGCCTGGGCGGTGGCGCAGCTGGCGGTCTGGGCACTGGTGGCGCTGGTGGGCAAGGGGCTGTGGAGCGCGGTTCTGACCGGGGTTCTCGCCTGGCCGCTGGTCGCGGCGCGGTCGCTGCATGACCATGTGGCGCGGGTGGCGCGGCCCTTGGCCCACGGTGATCTGCAGGGCGCGCGGGATGCGGTGGCGATGATCGTCGGGCGCGATCCGAACCGGCTGGACGAGGCGGGCGTCGCGCGGGCGGCGCTGGAGAGCCTGGCCGAGAACACCTCGGATGGGGTGGTGGCGCCCTTGTTCTGGGGCGTGATCTTCGGCCTGCCGGGGATTGCAGCCTATAAGGCGATCAACACGATGGATTCGATGATCGGCCATATGTCGCCGCGCCACCGCGCCTTTGGCTGGGCGGCGGCGCGGCTGGATGATCTGGTGAACCTGGTGCCGGCGCGGCTGACGGCTTTGTTTTTCATCGCGGTGGCGGGGCGGGCCTGGAGGGACGCGCTGAAAGTGGTGATCGCGGATGCGGGCCATCACCGCTCGCCCAATGCGGGTTGGCCGGAGGCGGCTTTGGCGGGCGCCTTGGGTGTCCGGCTCAGCGGGCCGCGGGTCTATGACGGCGAGGTAACGGCGGAGCCCTGGGTCAACGGCGGCGCGCCGGACCCCGGGCCGATGGAGCTGGCCGAGGGGCTGGTCGTCTATCTGAAGGCGATGGGGGTGATGGCGGTGCTGATCGCTTTGGTGGCGCTGTGAGGGATCACGGCGGCAACCTGGAGGCCGCGATGGCCGCCCATGGCGCGGGCGATTGGGTCGATCTGTCGACCGGGATCAACCGGGTGCCCTATCCGGTTGCGGGGCTCTCGTCGGAGAGTTTCTCTGCCTTGCCAAGGGCTTCGGCGATGGAGGCCTTGCTCGCGGCGGCGCGGGCGGCCTATCGGACTTCGGCGCCGATCGTGGCTTTGGCGGGGGCACAGGCGGCGATCCAGATGGTGCCGGGGCTGAGGACGCCGGGTCTCACCCGGGTGGTGGGGCCGACCTATAACGAGCACGCCGCCTGCCTTGTGGCGCAGGGCTGGCGGGTGGAGGTGGTGGGCGACATCGCTGCGCTGGAGGGCGCGGATCTGGGTGTCGTGGTCAATCCGAACAACCCGGATGGGCGGATGTGGGCGCGGGATGACGTGCTGGCCTTACATCGTAAGGTCGGGCTCTTGGTCGTGGATGAAAGCTTTGCCGATCCGGTGCCCGAGGTCTCGGTGGCCGATAAGGCCGGGCCGGGGTTGATGGTGCTGCGCAGTTTCGGCAAATTCTATGGGCTGGCCGGGCTGCGGCTGGGCTTTGCCCTGGGCGAGGTTGAAAGGTTGCGCACGCTGGCGGGCCCCTGGCCGGTCTCGGGCGTCGCCTTGGAGATCGGGGCGCGGGCCTTGGGCGATACCGCTTGGCAGGCGGCGACCACGGCGCGGCTGGCGGAAGAGGTCGTGCGGCTGGACGCCCTGGCCGCGGCTTGGGGGTGGCGCCTGGTCGGCGGCGGGCATCTGTTCCGCACCTATGACACCGGCAACGCCTTGAAAGCGCAGGATTTCCTGGCCCGGCGCAAGGTGTGGAGCCGGGTGTTCCCCTATTCCGACACTTGGCTGCGGCTGGGGATTCCCGGGCTGAAGGAATGGGACCGGCTCAGCGCGCCAGGCGCATGAGGCCTTCGACATCCAGATGCGTCTCGATGTGATCGGCCAGCGCATCCAGCGTCGCCTGCACCTCGGCGCCATGGTCGCGCTGGGTGGCGGGCAGGCCAAGGTCGCGCAGAAAGGCCGCGCGGAAGGCGTCCGAAGCGAAGAGCCCGTGCAGATAACTGCCCATCACGCGGCCATCGGCGGAGATCGCGCCCTCCGGGGCTCCGTCGACCTCGGCAAAGGGGCGCGCGCGGTCGGGGCCCTCGCTGCGGCCGATGTGGATTTCGTAACCTTCCAGTGTAAGGTTGCTGGCCTTGTGGGTGGCACGGGTGCGGGTCAGGCGCTTGTCGGGCGTCATCTCGGTCACGACGTCCAGAAGCCCGAGGCCCCGGGTCGAGCCCGGAGCGCCCTCGATCCCTTGCGGGTCGCGCACCTCTTGCCCCAGCATCTGGTAGCCGCCGCAGATGCCGAGGATGCGCCCGCCGCGCCGATGATGCGCCAGAAGGTCGATGTCCCAGCCTTGGGCGCGCAGGAAATCCAGGTCGCCACGGGTGGATTTGCTCCCCGGGATGATGACCAAAGTCGCATCCCCCGGGATCGGCTGACCGGCGCGCAGCATGATGACCTGCACGCCGGGTTCGGATTTCAGCGGGTCGAGGTCGTCGAAATTGGCGATGCGGCTCAGCTGCAGGCAGACGATCTTGGCGCCGGTGCCGGTCGCGGCCACGATGTCCAGGGCATCCTCGGCGGGCAGCCGCCAGGCGTCGGGGAACCAGGGCAGGGTGCCGAAGCCCTGCCAGCCGGTGCGCTGCGCGATCAGCGCGTAACCATCGTCAAATAGGCGAGGATCGCCGCGGAACTTGTTGATGATAAACCCTTTGATCCGCGCGGCATCCTCCGGGTCCAGCACGGCCTGGCTGCCCACCAGCTGCGCGATCACCCCGCCGCGGTCGATGTCGCCGACCAGAACCACCGGCACGCCCGCGGCCTCGGCAAAGCCCATATTGGCGATGTCGCCCTTGCGCAGATTCACCTCTGCCGGAGAGCCCGCGCCCTCGACCAGCACCAGATCATGCCGCGATTTCAAACGGTTGAAGCTTTCCAGCACCGGCGCCATCAGCGAGGGTTTGAGGGCCGCATAGTCCCGCGCCTTGACCGTCGCGACACGGCGGCCTTGCACGACGACCTGACTGCCGACCTCCGATTCCGGCTTCAACAGCACCGGGTTCATGTCGGTCAGCGGCTCCAGCCCGCAGGCCAAGGCCTGCAAGGCCTGCGCCCGGCCGATCTCGCCGCCATCCACCGTCACCGCGGCATTGTTCGACATGTTCTGCGGCTTGAACGGCGCGACCGAGAGGCCCCGCCGCACCATTGCCCGGCAGAGCCCCGCCACCAGCATCGACTTGCCGACATTGCTGCCCGCGCCTTGAATCATCAGGGATTTCATGCGCTTATCCCCAGAACCTTCGGCAAACCTTCCCGCGTTGCATCGGTGAAGTGAAAGACCTGCCAGCCGCGCTCTGCCGCGGCCGCGATGTTCTTCTCGGCATCGTCCACCAACAGAATCTCCGCCCCCGAAAGCCCCGACCAGGCCTCGATCTGGGCATAAAACCCCGGATCGGGCTTCTTCACCCCCATCGGTCCCGAGGCAAAGATGTGCTGAAAGCGATGCGCGCCCAGGGCCTGCCAGATATGCGCCGCGCGGTGGCTCTCGTTGTTGGTCGCGATCACGCCGGGAAGCGGGCAGGCGGCAGCCCAGCCCACGACCTGCGCATCCAGCACGCAATCCTTGGTCAGCCAATAGTCCAGCACGGCACGGGCGGAATGCGGCACGGCATAGGCCGCGACATAGCCCTCCATCAGCGCCATCAGATCCTGCTGGCCGGTCAGGACGCTGACGAAATTGCGCTCGGTATAGACGTAATCGGTGAAGCCCTTGGCCGGGACGCCCAAATCCGCCTCGAAGCTGCTTTGCCAGGCGTCAAATCCGCCCTGAAAGCCGCGGTTCAGCACGCCGTCGAAATCCCAGGCGACCAGCTTCAAAACTCCACTCCCGCCTGCGCCTTGATGCCAGAACGGAACGGGTGCTTCACCAGCGTCATCTCGGTCACCAGATCGGCGGCGGCGATCAGCGCCTCGGACGCGCCACGGCCGGTCAGCACCACATGGGTCAGGGGCGGCTTTTCGGCCAGAACCTGCAGAACCTCGGCCTCGTTCAGATATCCATAGCGGAGCGCGATGTTGATTTCGTCCAGCAGGACGAAGCGGATTTCGGGGTTTTCGATCAGCTCGCGCGCCTTGGCCCAGCCGGCCTGGGCGGCGGCAATGTCGCGCGCCTTGTCCTGCGTCTCCCAGGTGAAGCCCTCGCCCATGGCGTGGAACTGGCAGAGATCGGCGAAATTCTGCGTGAGCAGCCGACGCTCGCCCGTATCCCAGGCGCCCTTGATGAACTGGACGACGGCGCAGGGCATGCCATGGGCGATGCAGCGCAGGATCATGCCAAACCCCGAGGAAGACTTGCCTTTCCCCGGCCCGGTATGAACGATCACCAACCCCTTCTCGCCGGATTTCCCGGCCATGATCTTGTCGCGGGCGGCTTTCTTCTTGGCCATCTTGGCGGCATGGCGGGCGCCGTCATCGGCACCCGTGTCGGTTTCTGTCTCTGACATGGCGGCTCTCGTCCTTGACCTTTTGCCCCCATCCTGCCAGAGCAGAGGGGTTGCTGGTGTCTGACTTACGACAGACCAAAAGGGAATGCGACAGGCGATAACTTGGGGGCATCGCGCCCCCGTGGGCAACCTGAAAGCAGCCGCCCCCGCGACCGTGACCGGAGAGGTCGCCCGAAGGCCACTGGTGCCCTTTCAAAGGGGGCCGGGAAGGCGGGCGGCCGGGAACCCTCCGCAAGCCGGGAGACCTGCCAGCAACGGGAACTTGGGCGGACGGGGTGTGTCGCTGCGGGATGGGCTTTGGGCCCTTCTGCGCGGCATCCGAAAGGTGTGATGGGCGCGCGACTGCATATCTGCATGACCTGCAAGGCGGGACTGGCCGTGCCCGAGGGCGAGGCTTGCACGGGCGCGCTCTTGTGGGCCGCCGTCGCAGCGCTGCCATGCCCCGAGGGGGTCGAGATCCTTCCCGTCGATTGCCTGAGCGCCTGCAACTCCGGCGCCTCGGTCGCCCTTTCGATGAAGGGCGCCTGGGGTTATGTTTATGGCCGCATGACGCCCGAAAACGCCGCCGATATCCTTTTGGGCGCCGCCTCCTATGCCCGCACCGCCGATGGGCTCGTGCCTTGGCGCGAGCGCCCCGTGATCTTCCGCAAGCAATCGCTTGCCCGTATTCCGCCGCTGGAGGCCTGAAATGTCCGACCTGTCGAAAATCCCCGTGACCGTCATCACCGGCTTTCTGGGCGCGGGGAAAACCACGCTGATCCGGCATCTGATGCAGAACCCGCAGGGCAAGCGCCTGGCGGTGCTGGTCAATGAATTCGGCACCGTGGGGGTCGATGGCGAGATCCTGAAGGGCTGCGCGGACGAGAATTGCCCGGAGGAAAACATCGTCGAACTGGCCAATGGCTGCATCTGCTGCACCGTGGCCGAGGATTTCATCCCGACGATCGAGGCTCTGCTGGCTTTGCCGAAGAAGCCCGACCATATCCTGATCGAGACCTCGGGGCTGGCTTTGCCCAAGCCCTTGCTCAAGGCCTTCGACTGGCCTGCGATCCGGTCCCTGATTACGGTCGATGGGGTGATTACGCTCGCCGATGCCGAGGCGGTGGCCGAGGGGCGTTTCGCGGGCGAGCTGACCGAGGCGCAGATTGCGGCGGGTGAACATGACACGCCTTTGGGCGAGGTTTTCGAGGACCAGCTCGCCTGTGCCGACATCGTTCTGCTGACCAAGGCGGACCTCGCCGGTGAGGCGGGGATCGAGGCCGCGCGCAAGGTCATCGCCTTCGAGGCCGAGGAAAAGGGCCGCGCGCTGCCGGTTCTGGCGATCAGCGAGGGCGTGGTCGATCCGCGGGTGATCCTGGGGCTGGAAAAGGCGGCGGAGGATGACCTGGCGGCGCGGCCCTCGCATCATGATGGCGCCGAAGGTCACGAGCATGACGATTTCGATAGCGTGGTGATCGGCCTGCCCGAGCAGGAAAGTTCCGAGACGCTGGTCGCGGCGATCCGCCGTTTGGCGCGGGAAAACAAGGCCTTGCGGGTCAAAGGTTATGTGGCTGTCAAGGGCAAGCCGATGCGCCTTCTGGTGCAGGCGGTGGGTGAGCGGGTGCGCCACCAGTTCGACAAACCCTGGAGCGGCGCGCGTGCCGGCCACCTGGTGGTGATCGCCGAAAAGGGCGACATCGACGAGGCCGCCATTCGCGCCGTGCTGGGGGCGTAAGATGCACGTCACCTTCCGCGAAAGCCATGGGTTGGAGGAGACGGCGACGCCGTTCGATCCCGACCAGGCGCCTGCGGACATGGTGGTTTTGTCCTTCTCGGACAGTGACTTGGGCGCCTTTGCCGCGGGCTGGCACCGGGCAGGGGGCGCCTTGCCCTCTTTGCGGCTGTGCAACCTGGTCGGGTTGCGGCACCCGGTTTCGGTCGATACCTATATGGAAAAGACTGCGGGCGGGGCGAAGGCTATTCTTGTCCGGCTGATCGGGGGGGAGGCCTATTGGCCCTATGGCCTGGCCTCCTTGCAGGATCTGGCGCGGCGGAAGGGGATTGCTTTGGCCGTGCTGCCCGCCGATGGGCGCGAGGATGCGCGGCTGGACGCTTTGTCCACGCTCCCGGTCTCGACCCTGCGGCGGCTGACGGCGCTTTGCGATGCCGGGGGGGCGGTCGCGGCCCAGGCGGCGCTGAGCCAGCTGGCCTTGGCCGCGGGGCTTTATGCGCCGCCGGTGATCGGCGACAAGCGCGTGCCGGATTGCGGGTTTTACCAGCCGGGGCAAGGGGTTGTGGGCGATGGTTCGCAAGGCGGCGTGGCGGTGGTGTTCTACCGCAGCTACCTGACTGCCGCCGACACCGATCCGGTCGATGCCCTGATCCGCGGATTTGCCGCCCGGGGACTGCCGACTTATGGGATATTCGCTCCCTCGTTGAAGGGCGGCTCCGCCGACTGGGTGCGCAGCGCTTTGGCCCGACTGAGCCCGGTCGCGGTCGTGAATGCGACGGCGTTTTCGGCCAAGGGAGAGGACGGGACATCGCCGCTGGACACCGGCGCGCCGGTCTTTCAAGTGGCACTGTCGACCGCGCGGCGGAGGGATTGGGCGAGCTCGGCGCGCGGGCTTTCGCCGGCGGATCTCGCGATGCATGTCGTGTTGCCAGAGGTGGACGGGCGGATCGGGCTGGGGGTTATCTCCTTCAAATCGCCGGGAAAACGCGATCCGGACCTGCAATTCTCGCGCTTTGCGCATCGGGCGGATGCGGCCTTGGTCGAGGCTGCGGTGGCCCGCGTGATGGGCTGGTCGCGGTTGGCCCAAACGCCGCGGGCAGAGCGGTCGGTGGCGGTGGTGCTCTCGACCTATCCCGGCCGCGCGCATCAGATGGCGCATGCGGTGGGGCTGGACGCTTTGGCCTCGACGGAGGCCGTGCTGGCGCGGTTGGCTGCGGAGGGCTATGACGTCGCCCCGCAGCCGCTGGAGCTTGGAGTGCTGACCTGGCCGGTTTCGGAATATCTGCAGGCATTGAAGGGCTTGCCGAGCGAAGCTCATGCGGATTTGGAAGGCTTCGGCCCGGCCGAGAGCGACCCTTCGGTGCGGGACGGCGCCTTCCAGTTCCCAGCCCTGCGTCTTGGCAAGCTGCTCGTGGCCCTGCAGCCCGAGCGCAGCCTCGGCAACCGTGAGGATCATTACCACGACCTCAGCCGCGTCCCCCGTCACGCCTATGTCGCCTTCTATCTCTGGCTGAAATCCCAGGGCCTGCAGGCGCTGATCCATATGGGCGCCCATGGCACGCTGGAGTGGCTTCCGGGGAAATCCGTCGCCTTGTCAAGGACTTGCTGGCCGGAGCTGCTGACGCCTTGCCCGGTGGTCTATCCGTTCATCGTCAACGACCCGGGCGAGGCCGCGCAGGCCAAGCGGCGGATCGGCGCGGTGACCCTGGGCCACTTGCCGCCGCCGCTCGCCGATGCCGGGACGCCGGAAAATCTTCAACGTCTTGAACGGCTTCTGGACGAATATTCAACCGCCGACGGCATCGACCCGGCCCGGCGCGACCGCCTGATCCGCGCGATCCGGGACGAGGCGCGGGGCCAGGGGCTTGAGGCGGATCTCGGCCTGCTAGAGGGCGCCTCGCCCGCCGAGGCCATCACCCGCATCGACCGTTTCGTCTGCGACATCAAGGAAAGCCGCTTTGGCGACGGGCTGCATGTGCTTGGTGTCGAAGGAGAATTCGAGGGTCTACTCGCCGCTCTGGACGGCCGCTTCGTGGCTCCGGGGCCGGCGGGTTCGCCCGCACGGCGCAACGATGTGCTGCCGACCGGGCGCAACCTGTTCTCGGTCGATCCGCGCGCCGTGCCCTCGCGCGCGGCCCATGCGCAGGGGGTCAAACTTGCGGAAGAGTTGATCCGTAAGCACTTGCAAGATCAGGGAGATTTCCCGAAAGGCCTCGTCGTCGACCTCTGGGGTTCGGCCACGATGCGCACCGCGGGAGAGGATTTTGCGATGGCCCTGCATCTGGCGGGTCTGGCGCCGAAATGGGACGAAGGCGCGGGCCGGGTTTCGGGCATCGAGGTGCTGCCGCTGGCCCTGTTGAACCGGCCGCGGATTGACGTGACTTTGCGAGTCTCTGGCCTTTTTCGCGATATTTTCCCAGGACTTGCGAGCCTTTTTGAAACCGGCTGTGCGGCGCTTGCGCTCCGTGACGAGGCGCCCGAGGACAACCCCTATCTCGCGCAGACCCCCCGCGTTTTCGCGCCCGAGCCCGGCCACTATGGCCTTGGCATGGGCATCGACGACTTCTCGCCCGAGGCCCGGCAGCGCGCCGGTGAGGCCTGGATCGCGGCGAGCTCCTGGGCGATGGGCGCCGATGGCGAGACGCACGAGGCCCGCGAAGCGCTGGTCGGCCGTCTGCGCAGCGCCGACAGCTTTGTTCATGCCCAGGATCTGGCTGAGAGCGACTTGCTCCTGGCCCAGGATTACGCCAGCCACGAGGCGGGATTCGCCGCCGCGACCGAAGCGGTCGGCAACATGAAGACCGCGCTTTATCATATTGATGCCACGGGACATACGCCGAAGGCCAGAACGCTGACAGAAGAGATCGCCCGCGTGCTTCGCGCCCGTGCCGCGAACCCCGCCTGGGCCGATGGCATGATGCGCCACGGCTTTCGTGGCGCCGCCGAGATCGCCGCGACGCTCGACCATCTCGCGGCTTTCGCCCATCTCGCCCGCGTCGTCCCCTCGCATCTTTTCGACCTGTACCACGAGGCGACGCTTGGCCGCGACGATCTGCGCGCTTTCCTGGCTCGCGAAAATCCGGCAGCCCTGCAAGCGATGGAGGACTGCTTCCGCAAGCTCGCCGAGGCCGGTCTCTACCAGACGCGCCGCAACTCGATCGCGATGGAGCTTCACCGTGCAAGCGCCTGATTTCAAAGTACAAGGTTGGTGTCCAGGCGCGCTTCGACCGATGGAATCGGGCGATGGCCTGGTCGTGCGCATCCGGCCCCGGCGCGCGAGTTTCACCGCCGATCAGCTGCGCGCCATCGCCGACGCAGCCTTGCGCCATGGCAATGGCATCGTGGAGCTGACGGCCCGCGCCAACCTGCAGCTGCGCGGGGTGACGAGTGCCTCGCATGGCCCGCTGTTGCAGGTGCTGGAGGGGATTGGCCTCCTGGACAGCGATCCGAATGTCGAGGGTCGGCGCAATGTCGTCCTCTCGCCGTTCCGGAGCGCGCTGGATGCCGAACTGGCGGACGCGCTTTACAAGAGAATCTCAGAAGGCCCTGATTTGCCAGGGAAATTCGGTTTCGCCATCGACACGGGCGACACGCTTGTCTTGACCGACACCTCCGCCGATATCCGCATCGAAAGCGGGCGCGACGGGTTGATCCTGCGGGCGGATGGAGCGCCGGGCGGCCAGCCTGTGACGCGCGAGAGCGCCGTGGCCGAGGCAATGCGGATGGCGCGTTGGTTCGTGGAAAGCGGCGGTGTCGAACAGGGCCGCGGTCGCATGCGCGCCCATCTCGCGCGCTCGAACCTGCCGTTCGCGACCACGGCGCTTCCCGCGCCCATTGCGCCCGAACCCATCCCGGGGCAGCGCAGCGACGGCGCACGTATTACCTTTGAATTCGGTATCTTGCACGCCGAACTTCTTGTAAAGCTCGCGGATTGCGCCCCCGAAATTCGCATCACGCCCTGGCGGATGGTCTTCCTGCCCGACAGGGCTTTGCCGCAGTTGCCGGGCACGATCACCGTCCCCGATCCGCGGCTGAAGGTCTATGCCTGCACCGGCGCACCGGGTTGTCCGCAGGCCCTGCAAGAGACGCGGGCGCTCGCGCGCAGGCTGGCGCCGATGGCGAACGGCAGGCTGCATGTCTCGGGTTGCAGCAAGGGCTGCGCCCATCCAGGCCCGGCCGACCTGGTCCTTTCTGCGACGCGGCATGGCTTTGTCGTCGCGCGCGGAGCCAAGGCGGGGGCGGAGGGGCCCTTGTTGAAACCGCAGGACATCACTGAAGAAACGCTCCACAAGGTCTTGTAATGCCTTATGAATATGAAAAAGACGGCGCAACGATCTATGTGCAGAGTTTCGCGACGATCCGGCGCGAGGCCGACCTGGCGCGCTTCACGCCCGAGGAAGAGGTTGTCGTCGTGCGCATGATCCACGCCGCCGGAATGGTGGAGCTGGCGCCGCATGTGGCCTTCACGCCAGGCATGGCGATTGCCGCACGTGCGGCGCTCGAGGCCGGTGCGCCGGTGCTTTGCGATGCGAAAATGGTCAGCGAAGGCATCACGCGGGCGCGGCTTCCAGCGAAAAACGAGGTGATTTGCACGCTGCAAGACCCGCGCGTGCCGGGGCTGGCGGCCGAGATCGGCAACACCCGCTCGGCCGCAGCACTGGAGCTCTGGCGGCCGCATCTTGCGGGCGCCGTTGTCGCGATCGGCAATGCGCCGACGGCTTTGTTCTATCTTCTCAATATGTTGGAAGACGAATCTTGCCCAAGGCCCGCGGCGATCATCGGCTGTCCGGTGGGCTTTATCGGCGCCGCAGAAAGCAAAGAGGCGCTGTTGGCCGCTGCGCCTGTGCCCTCTGTCGTGGTGCGTGGACGTCTCGGCGGCTCGGCGATCACGGTGGCGGCGGTCAACGCGCTCGCCTCGCGGAAGGAGTGACATGGGCAAGCTGATCTGCGCCGGCCTCGGACCGGGCGACCCCGACCTCATCTCGTTGCGCGCGCATCGGGCTGTGACCGGCGCGAAAGATGTCGCGTATTTTAGGAAAGCAGGGCGTGCGGGCCAGGCGCGGCGGATCGTCGAGGGGCTTTTGCGGCCCGATGTTCACGAACACGCCATGGAATACCCGGTTACGACCGAGATTCGATTCGATACGGTCGAATACAACGACGCGCTCGCGCATTTCTACGACGACTGGGCCGCGCGGCTGCAGGGGATACTGGCGGCGCGCGACGTCGTGGTCCTATGTGAGGGCGACCCGTTCTTCTACGGCTCTTTCATGCATCTTTACAGCCGCTTGCGAGGCAAAGTTGAAGTAGAGGTCATTCCCGGCATCACCGGGATGACGGGCTGCTGGACGGCTTCTGGCCAGCCGATCACCTGGGGTGACGATGTCTTGTCGGTGCTGATGGGCACGCTGCCCGAGGATGTGATGCAGGCGCGGATGGCCGAAGCGGATGCCTTGGTCGTCATGAAAACTGGGCGCAATTTGCCTAAAATTCGCAGCGCCTTGCAGGCGACCGGCAAGCTGGAGGCGGCGTATCTGGTCGAATCGGGCACGATGCCGGGCCAGCGCATCCGGCGCTTGGTCGATGTGGAGGGCGAGTGTCCCTATTTCGCCATCGTCCTCGTCCATGGGCAAGGCCGCCGGCCGGAGATCGCGGAATGAGCGGGCGGCTCGACATCATCGGGATCGGGCCCGGCGACGAGGCTCTGATCACGCCGGATGTGCGCGCGGTGCTGGATCAGGCGACCGATGCCGTGGGCTATATCCCCTATGTCGAAAGAGTTGCGGGGCCCGGGCTGCGGCTGCATCCTTCCGACAACCGGGTGGAGCTTGACCGGGCGCGGCATGCTTTACAAATGGCGCTGCAAGGTCAAAGCGTTGCAGTCGTTTCCTCAGGTGATCCTGGCGTCTTTGCCATGGCCTCTGCGGTGTTCGAGGCGATGGAGAACTGGCCCGAGGCGCAGGGGTTGGAGGTCGCCGTTCATCCGGGGATCACGGCGATGCTGGCGGCCGCGGCTGCGTTGGGCGCGCCTTTGGGACATGACTTTTGCTGCATCAATCTGTCAGACAATTTGAAACCCTGGGCCCTGATCGAGAAAAGGCTTCGGCTCGCGGTAGAAGCAGATTTCGCGATGGCGTTTTATAATCCACGTTCGGTTTCCCGCCCGGAAGGCTTTGCCAAAACGCTGGAGGTTTTGTCTGCAAGTGGCTGCGATAAAAGGCTTATCTCTTTTGCACGCAATGTCTCACGCCCCGATCAGACGCTTTTGACCCTGCCGCTTTCTGAGGCGAGACCCGAGATGGCGGATATGCGCACGCTTGTCATCCTGGGTAATTCGGCGACGCGGCGGGTTGGGCCTTGGATCTATTCCCCGAGATCGGCATGAAGAAAGCTCATAATCTCTGCCACGGTTTCGACCGAGTGCCGTGCCGGGATGAACGGGCGGTCGATCAGGATGACCTGCAGGCCAAGGCTCCGCGCCGCGTCGAGTTTTGCGCGCGCACCGATGCCGCCGGCGTTCTTGGAGACGATGATGTCCACGCGATGCTCTCGCAGCAAGGCCAGGTCGTCGTCATAGGCAAAGGGGCCGCGGGAGAGGATGACTTCGGCCGGGAACGGCAGGTTTTCGGGCGGGTCAACAAGCCGCAAAAGGTAATGATGTTCTGGCCTTGTGGCAAAAACTTCAAGTTGCAGGCGACCGATGGCGAGAAAGACCTGCGCCCTATGCCGCGGCAAGGCGGCGGCGGCGGCCTCCATCGTCGGGACCAGAGTCCAGCGGTCACCGGGC
Source organism: uncultured Pseudorhodobacter sp. (assembly GCA_945952425.1). Lineage (GTDB taxonomy): Bacteria > Pseudomonadota > Alphaproteobacteria > Rhodobacterales > Rhodobacteraceae > Stagnihabitans. The sequence goes on from CAMFIX010000016.1 coordinate 12,998, forward strand.
ACGGGCGGCCAGGGCTGACGCTCCAGCGCCACAAGCGGCAGGCCGAGCTTTTGGCAGGCCGCAGCGGCGTTGGTCGACATTTGCGCGGCGAAAGGATGGGTGGCGTCGATTACATGGGTGATCGCCTCGTCGCGCAGGAAATTAACCAGTCCCTCGACGCCGCCGAAGCCGCCGATGCGGGTCGGCAGGGGTTGCGGTACGGGCGCGCCGGTTCGTCCTGCGTAGGAGAAAATGCCCGCAATACCTTGTTCGGCAAGGGCTTTCGCCATAAGGCTCGCCTCGGTCGTTCCGCCGAGAAGAAGTATGCGTGTCATGTCTGAGCCCTGGGTCGCGATCATCGGTGTTAACGAAGATGGACCGACGGGCCTGTCGGAGGCAAGCCGTGACGCGCTGGCTCGGGCCGAGTTGGTCATCGGCGCGCCGCGGCATCTGCAGCTTTTGGGCGTGGCGGGTGCGCCCTGGCCGGTGCCGTTTTCGGTCGATCCGGTGCTGCAGGCGCGCGGGCGGCGGGTTGCGGTGCTCGCGTCCGGCGATCCGTTCTGGCATGGCGCGGGGGGCAGCCTGATGGCTGCCTTGGAGCCGGGTGAGTGGGTCAGCTATCCTGCCGTTTCGACCTTTCAGCTGATGGCGAACCGACTGGGTTGGCGGCTGGAGGAGTGCCTGTGCCTTGGCCTGCATGCGGCACCTTTGACGCGGTTGCGCGGGCTTCTGGGGCGCGGGCGGCGGCTGATTTGCCTGCTGCGCGACGGGGCGGCGGTGGGGGAGCTTGGCGCCTATCTGGCCGGGCAGGGCTTTGCGGACTCCGCGCTTTGGGTGGGGGAGGCCTTGGGCGGGTCGCGAGAACGGCTTGTGAAGATCGCCGCGCAAGAGGCTGGGAATATGTCTTTTTCTGCGCCTGTCGCTGTCGCGATCCTGGCCCGGGGTGCGGGCCTGCCGCAGGCCTCCGGTCTGCCGGATGACATTTTCGACCATGACGGGCAGATCACCAAGCGGCCGGTGCGCGCGCTGACGCTTTCGGCCCTCGCGCCGCGGTATGGCGAGGTGCTGTGGGATCTGGGTTGCGGCTCTGGCTCGGTGTCGATCGAGTTTCTGCTGGCGGCGGAGGGCTCTAGCGCCCATGCGGTCGAGGCCGATGCAACGCGGGGCGCGCGGGCGGAGGCGAATGCGGCGCGCTTCGGGCTTGGGCACAGGTGGCGGCTTCACCCTGGCAAGGCCTTGGATGTGCTGGATAATCTGCCGGACCCCGATGTGGTTTTCATCGGCGGTGGCGCCAGCGAGGCGCTTTTGGCCGCGCTTTGGCCGCGGCTGCCGCAGGGCGCGCGGCTGGTGATGAACGGCGTGACACTGGAGACCGAGGCGCTGCTTTACGCAGCCCAGGCGCGGCATGGCGGGTCGCTTTTGCGCATCGACCTGGCCGAGATGGGGCCGCTTGGGCTCAAGCGCGGCTGGGAAGCGTCGCGGCCCGTGGTGCAGTGGAGCGTCGTGAAATGAGGGTTGCAGGGCTTGGGTTTCGCAAGGGCGTTTCGGCCGAGAGCCTTGCGCAGGTGCTGGCGCTGGTCGGGCCCTATGAAGCTTTGGCGACCGTAGACGCCAAGGCGCAGGAGCCGGGATTGCTGAACCTTCTCAAGATTATCCAGCTTGATCTTCACGTTATTTCGCGTGACAGGCTGCGCGCGGCAGAGGTTGCGGGCGAGGGTCCGGCGCGGGCGCTTTACGGCACGGGATCGGTGGCGGAATCGGCTGCCCTCGCCGCGGCCGGTCCCGGGGCGCGGCTGGTGGTCGCGCGTGTCAAAGGCCCCGACGGCAGCACCGTCGCGGCGGTAGCGGAGGCGTCATGATCCATTTCATCGGGGCAGGGCCTGGGGCTGCCGATCTCATCACCCTGCGCGGGCGGAACCTGATCGCGGCGGCGCCGGTCTGCCTTTACGCGGGCTCGCTCGTGCCGGTCGAGCTTTTGGACCATTGTCCGCCGGGCGCCCGGATCGTGAACACCGCGCCGCTCTCGCTGGACCAGATCGTCACGGAGATGGCGGAGGCCACGGCGCGGGGCGAGGATGTCGCGCGGCTGCATTCGGGCGATCTGTCGATCTGGTCGGCGATGGGAGAGCAGCTGCGGCGGCTGCGGGAGTTGGGCATTCCCTATGACGTGACGCCGGGGGTGCCGAGCTTTGCGGCCTCGGCGGCGGCGCTTGGTGCGGAGCTGACTCTGCCCGGTCTGGCGCAATCGGTGGTGCTGACGCGGACGCCGGGGCGGGCTTCGGCGATGCCGGAGGGCGAGAGCCTGGTGGCCTTTGCGCGGACCGGGGCGACGCTGGCGATCCACCTGTCGATCCATGCCCTGGGCCAGGTCATAGCCGATCTGACGCCGGTTCTGGGCGACTGTCCGGTCGCCGTTGTCTGGCGCGCGACCTGGGCCGATCAGCGGGTGATCCGGGGAACCTTGTCGACAATCGAGGCGCTCGTGGGGCCCGAGGTGGACCGGACGGCGCTGATCCTGGTGGGCCGCGCGCTGGCCGCCGAGGGCTTCGACGAGAGCCGGCTTTACGCCGACGATTACGACCGCCGCTATCGTCCGCGCGGCACGGCGCCGCGGTTTCCGGAGGCGACATGAGGGGATTTCTGGTCTCGGCCCCGGCATCGGGTTCGGGCAAGACATTGGTGACGCTGGGAATCTCTCGCGCCTTACGGCGTAAGGGCGTGGCGGTCCAGTGTTTCAAATCGGGGCCCGACTACATCGACCCGGCCTTCCACCGGGCGGCGACGGGGCGGGCGAGCTTCAACCTCGACAGCTGGGCCATGGGTCTGCCGATGGTGCAGGCGGTGCTGGCGCAGGCCGAGGGGGCGGAGGTCGTGGTGGCCGAGGGCTCGATGGGGCTGCATGACGGGGTGGCCGGGCCGGGCGCCTGGGGCAGGGGGGCGAGTGCCGACCTGGCCGTCGCGATGGGCTGGCCGGTGGTCCTGGTGCTGGACGTCTCGGGCCAGGCGCAGACGGCGGGGGCGGTGGCCTTGGGTTGCCAGAATTTCCGACCGGGGCTGCGGCTGGCGGGGGTCGTGCTGAACAAGGTCGCCTCGCCGCGGCATGAGCGGCTGGCGCGGGCGGGGGTCGAAGCGGCGGGGCTGCGGGTCTTGGGCGCGCTGCCGCGGCAGAAGGGGGCGGAGGTGCCGGAGCGGCATCTGGGCCTGGTGCAGGCCGAGGAGTTGCCGCAGCTGGAGAGCGTGCTGGAGGCGGCGGCCGACCTGGTCGCGACGCATCTGGACCTCGACGCTTTGCTGGCGGCGGCGGCGCCTGTGGTCGGGGGCGGCGTGCTGCGGGTGACGCCGCCCGGTCAGCGCATCGTGCTGGCGCGGGACGAGGCGTTTTCCTTCGTCTATCCGCACCTTCTGGAAGGCTGGCGCGCGGCGGGGGCGGAAATCGTCACCTTCTCGCCGCTGGCCGATGAGCCGCCGCCTGCGGGCGACATCTGCTGGTTGCCGGGCGGCTATCCCGAGCTGCACGCGGGCCGGATCGCGGGGGCGGCGCGCTTCCTGGAGGGTCTGCGCGCCTTCGACGGTCCGGTGCATGGCGAATGCGGCGGCTACATGGTGCTGGGCGAGGCCTTGGTCGATGGGGCAGGGGTGTCGCATCGGATGGCGGGGATGCTCGGGCTGGTGACCTCGTTCGCCAAGCGCAAGATGCATCTGGGCTATCGGCTGGCCGAGATCGAAAACCCGCCCCCCGGCCTGGCGCTACGCCTGCGCGGGCACGAGTTCCATTACTCGAACATCATCGCGCAACGCGATGAGCCACTTGGGAAAGTCACGGATGCCGATGGGATTCTCGTGCCCGAGACCGGCTCGCGGCGGGGCCATGTGACGGGCACCTATTTCCACATGATCGCCGAGGCCTGAATGTTCGTCTCCTTCGTTTCCTCCGGTCCGGGCGACCCCGAGCTTCTGACGGTCAAGGCCGCCAAGCGCATTGCCGAGGCCGATGCGATCCTGTTCGACGACCTGTCGGCGGGGCCGATCCTGGCCTTGGCGCGAGAGGGGGCGGATCTGGTGGGCGTGGGCAAAAGGGCCGGGC
>CAMFIX010000017.1 GCA_945952425.1 uncultured Pseudorhodobacter sp.
CCACCAGGTATTCCAGGTCGTAGAGCGTGCCGCCGCCCGCCTTGAAACGCTTCAGCAAAACCTGCCCCGCAGGCTGGCCCTTGAAGGCATGGCCGAACATGATGTGACGGTGAACCAGGGGCGTCCCGTCCTCGGGCAGCTCCTTCAGCCCGAAGATGATCGCGTCCTTCGGCGCCTCGGGCCACAGGTTCTCGCCCACAATCTCGCAGCCCGCCGCGGCATAGCCTTCGATCGGAATGGCCCGCACCGAAGACCGCTCGACCGAGACCCGGACCCCCGCCTTGACAAGCGCCGCCGCGCCCTCCGGCGTCAGCCCCACCCGCTCTTCATGCGGCCGCTGCTCGGCCCGGACCCAAAGATGCACCATCTCGACACTCCTGTTTGCGCCCGGGTATCAGAAACCGCGCCGCAACTCCAACCCGCTTTGCGTCCTCCCCCGCCGCAAAACGCCGCCCCCCTGCTTTCATACTTGCCCAAATATCTCTCGGGGAGGTCTGGAGGGGCAGACGGCCCCTCCAGCGCTTGCCCCCGGCGCGGCCTCGACCCATGATGCGCCCATGACCCGCCGCCCGCACCGCACCCAGCTGCCCGCGCCCTTCCTGCAGCGCATCGCCCGGCGCGACCTGCCCGGTTCCGACTATCCGTTCGACCTGCCCTGGCTGCAGGACGCCGATTTCGAGCTGACCTTCGACAGGCCCGTCACCATCCTGGTGGGCGAGAACGGCAGCGGCAAATCCACCCTGATCGAGGCCCTGGCCGCGCTGGCGGGCTATGACGAGGCCGGGGGCGGCAAGGGCTACCGCGCCGTCGACCATTCCGGCGCCCGCGACACCTCTGGCGCTGCCCTCGCCGATGCCCTGCGCGCCGCCTGGCTGCCCAAGGTCACCAAGGGCTGGTTCTTCCGCGCCGAGACCTTCTTTTCCGTCGCCCGCTATCTCGACAGCGTCGGCTCCCCCAGTGCCGATTTCCTCTCCCACAGCCACGGCGAGGGCTTCACCCGTTTCTTCGCCGAGCGTCTCTCCGACCAGGGCATCTATTTCCTGGACGAGCCCGAAAGCGCCCTCTCGCCGCGCCGCCAGCTCGACCTTTTGCGCCTGCTGGCCGAGATCCAGACCCAGGCCCGCGCCCAGGTCATCATGGCGACCCATTCGCCGCTTCTGATGGCCGTCCCCGGCGCCCGGCTGCTGGAGATCACGCATCGCGGCATCGTGCCGACCGATCTGCGCCAGACGCGGCACTTCCGGCTTTACCGCGACTTCACCGCCGACCCCCAGGGCTTCATCGCCGAGGCGCTGGCCGAGCCCGACGACGGCGCGCCCTGACGCCCGTCGCCGAAGAAAAATTTTCGCCGAAAATTTTTCGGCCCCCGCGGTCAGGGCATCACTTCGAACCTGTCTACATCGACCATCCCGTGATCGGTGATCTTCAGATGCGGGATGACCGGCAGGCACAGGAAGGCCAGCTGCAGGAAGGGTTCCTCCAGCACCACGCCCAGGGACTTCGCTGCCGCGCGCAGGGCCACCAGGCGTTCGCGGACGACCTCGAACGGCTCCAGGCTCATCAGCCCCGCGACCGGCAAGGCCAGTTCGGCCAGCACCCGCCCGCCCTCCACCACGACGAAGCCGCCTTCGATCTGCCCCAGCCGGTTGCAGGCCAGCGCCATATCGCCCGCATCCACCCCCACCACCGCGATATTGTGGTGGTCGTGGCAGACCGTCGAGGCAATCGCGCCCTTCTGCAGTCCGAAGCCCTTGACGAAGCCGGTGGCGAGGTTGCCGTTCTTGCCGTGCCGCTCCAGCACGCCGATCTTCACCAGATCGCGCGCGAGGTCGGGGCGCTTGTCGCCATCGACCGGGGCGATGTCGAAACTCAGATGTTCGGTGATGATCTTGCCGGGGATGACGCCGATGACCGGCGTTTCGGCCCGGTTGCCGCCGGTGCGGAAATCGGCGGCGCCGACCTGGCGCGCCCTGACCGAATGCCGCGCCACCGGAGCGACCGGGGCCCGCGCCGCAAAAGCCTCCGCGCCGACCACCACGCCCCCCGCGATCACCGCCTGCACGTCGCAGGCCTCCAGCGACCCCAGCACCGCGATATCCGCCCGCCGCCCCGGCGCGATCAGCCCGCGGTCCTTCAAGCCGAAAGCCTCGGCCGCGGAAAGGCTGGCCGCGCGATAGGCCGCCAGCACCGGGGCGCCCAGGGCAATCGCCGTGCGGATGATCCAGTCCAGGTGGCCATGCTCGCCGATGTCCAAGGGATTGCGGTCATCGGTGCAGAAACACAGGTAAGGCGCGTGGCGTTCGGTCAAAAGGCCCACCAGCGCGCGCAGATCCTTGCTCACCGAGCCCTCGCGGATCAGCACCCGCATCCCCTTGCGCAGCTTCTCCAGCCCCTCGTCATAGCCCGTCGCCTCGTGCTCGGTCCGGATACCGGCCGAGAGATAGCCGTTCAGGTCATTGCCCCGCAGCAAGGGCGCATGGCCGTCGATATGGGCGCCGGACCACAGGGAAAGCTTCTCCAGACAGCCGGGGTCGCGCATCAGGACGCCGGGATAGTTCATGAACTCCGCCAGGCCGATCCCCCGGGGGTGGTCCTTGAAGGGCGCGAGGTCGGCGGCCCCCAGCACCGCCCCCGTCGTCTCCATATGGGTCGAGGGCACGCAGGAGCTGACCTGCACCCGCAGGTCCATCAACAGGTGCTCGGCGCAGTCGAAGAAATACTGCAAGCCCACCGCCCCGCAGACATTGGCGATCTCATGCGGGTCGCAGATCGCGGTCGTCACGCCATGGGGCGTCACGCAGCGGTCGAATTCGTGCGGGGTGACGAGGCTGCTTTCGATATGCAGATGGGTGTCGATGAAGCCCGGCACCAGGATGCGGCCCGTCACGTCGATCTCGCGCGTGCCGCGGTACGTCCCGAACACCCCCACCACCGCATCGCCGCAGATTGCCACATCGCTGTCCACCAGCTCTCCGCTAACCAGGTCGAAGACGCGGCCGCCCTTCAGCACCAGGTCGGCGGGCACTTCCCCCCGGCCTTGGGCGATGCGGGCGGCGAGCGGGGCTTTGAGGCGCAGGTCCATGGGCATTCTCCTTTCGGCCAGTGAACCGCCAAACGCCCGGCGCGTCCAGCCATTCGGCGGCAGTTCCGCCTTGCACCCGCCCGCCCGGCCTGCGAACCTCGCCCCATGCCAAGCCCCATCGACCCCCCGCCGTTTTCCCAACCCCTGCGCGGCATCCTGTTGAAACTGGCCTCGGTGCTGGTCTTCATCGTCATGTCCTCGCTGATCAAGGAGACGTCGGCCCATGTGCCCGCGGGCGAGGCGGTGTTCTTCCGGTCGTTCTTCGCCATCCCGGTGATCTTCGTCTGGCTGGCGCTGCAGGGGCAGGTGGCGGGGGCGGTGCGGACGGTCAACGTGCCCGGCCATTTCTTCCGCGGCTTCATGGGCACCTGCGCCATGGGCATGGGCTTCGCCGCCCTGGCCTATCTGCCGCTGCCCGAGGTCACGGCCATCGGCTATGCCTCGCCCTTGCTGGTCGTCATCCTCGCCGCGATGTTCCTGGGCGAGGATATCAAGCTGTTTCGCATGTCGATGGTGGCGCTCGGCCTGACCGGCGTGCTGATCGTGCTGGCGCCGCGGTTGACGGTCACCGAGGCCGCGGGCTCGCGCGAGGCTTTCGGAGCCATGGTCGTGCTGCTTTCGGCCGTCTGCGCGGCCCTGGCGCAGGTCTTCGTGCGCAAGCTGATCCTGACCGAGAAGACCGCGGCCATCGTCTTCTGGTTCTCGACCTCGTCCACGCTGCTGTCGCTGTTGACCGTGCCCTTCGGCTGGGTCTGGCCCACCCCGTTCGAGGCGACGCTGCTGGTCACCTGCGGGCTTCTGGGCGGCATGGGGCAGATCCTGCTGACCTCCTCCTACCGCCATGGCGATGCCTCGCTGATCGCGCCCTTCGACTATGCCTCGATGATCTTCTCGCTGGGAATCGGCTGGTTCTTCTTTGGCGAGGTGCCGACGCTGACCATGCTGGCCGGCGCCGCCCTGGTCATGCTGGCGGGCATCCTGATCATCTGGCGCGAGCGGCAGCTGGGTCTGAAACGCGAACGCAGCGCCGTCACCCCGCAGGGTTAGGTTGCGTCCTTGGCCCCCAAGGGCTAAAGGACGGCAACCCCTGTTCAGGAGAGAGTCATGGCCGCCTATCAATATGTCTATCACATGCAGAACGTGTCCAAGACCTATCCCGGCGGCAAGAAGTGCTTCGAGAACATCAATCTGAACTTCCTGCCGGGGGTGAAGATCGGGGTGGTCGGCGTGAACGGCTCGGGCAAGTCGACGCTTCTGCGCATCATGGCGGGCACCGATACCGATTTCGCGGGCGAGGCCTGGGCGGCCAAGGGCGCGAAGGTCGGCTACCTGGCGCAAGAGCCGCAGCTGGACCCGGCGCTGGATGTGCGCGGCAACGTCAAGCTGGGCTGCGCCGAAAAGGTCGCCAAGCTGGACCGCTATAACGAACTCGCCATGAACTACTCGGACGACACCGCCGAGGAGATGAGCCGCCTGCAGGACGAGATCGACGCCGAAAACCTCTGGGATCTGGACAGCCAGATCGACGTCGCGATGGAGGCCCTGCGCTGCCCGCCCGACGATGCCGATGTGACCACCCTCTCGGGCGGCGAACGTCGCCGCGTGGCGCTGTGCCAGCTTCTCTTGGCCGCGCCCGACATGCTGCTTCTGGACGAACCGACCAACCACCTGGACGCCGAATCCATCGCCTGGCTGCAGCAGCACCTGATCGACTACAAGGGCACGATCCTGGTCGTCACCCACGACCGTTACTTCCTGGACGACATCACCGGCTGGATTCTGGAGCTGGATCGCGGCCGGGGCATCCCCTACGAGGGCAATTATTCCTCCTGGCTGGAGCAAAAGGCCAAGCGCGCGGCGCAAGAAGCCCGCGAAGACCGCTCCAAGCAAAAGGCGATGGAGAAGGAACTCGAATGGATCAGGGCCGGCGCCCGTGCGCGTCAGGCCAAGCAGAAGGCCCGGATCAGCAAGTATAACGAGATGGCGACCCAGACCGTCCGCGAACGCGCCACGACCGCGCAGATCATCATCCCCAACGGCGAACGCCTGGGCGGCAAGGTGATCGAGGTCGAGGGCCTGAAGAAGCATATGGGCGACAAGCAGCTGATCGAGAACCTGACCTTCACGATCCCGCCGGGCGCGATCGTTGGGGTCATCGGTCCGAACGGCGCCGGGAAATCGACGCTTTTCCGCATGATCACGGGGCAGGAAAAGCCCGACGAGGGGACGATCACCCTGGGGACGACGGTGCAACTGGCCTATGTCGACCAGTCGCGCGATGCGCTCGACCCGAACAAGACGGTCTGGGAAGAGGTCTCGGGCGGCGCCGAAGTCATCCACCTGGGCGACTACGACGTGAACAGCCGGGCCTATTGCGGCGCGTTCAACTTCAAGGGCACCGACCAGCAGAAGAAGGTAGGCTCGCTGTCGGGCGGCGAGCGCAACCGCGTCCACATGGCGAAACTGTTGAAGAGCGGCGGCAACGTCCTGCTGCTCGACGAACCGACCAACGACCTGGACGTCGAGACCCTGCAGGCGCTCGAAGCCGCCATCGAAGACTTCGCCGGCTGCGCCATCATCATCAGCCACGACCGCTTCTTCCTGGACCGCCTCTGCACGCATATCCTGGCCTTCGAAGGGGATGCCCATGTCGAGTGGTTCGAGGGCAACTTCGAGGCCTATGAGGAAGACAAGGTGCGGCGGTTGGGGCCGGACAGCATCGAGCCGACACGGGTGAAGTACAAGAAGTTCACGCGCTAAGGACAGGCATGGCGGAGCATCGATTTCCCGAAAACGCTCCGCCATGGCTCTTCGAGGGGACCCGTCCGCTGGACCATCCGCGAACGACCATGGCCATCGAGGCGGTGGGCGGGTTTCACGATGCCTGGCTGAGGGTCGAGCGGATCACGGCGACCCGGCTTCGCCTGAGCCTCCACGACCCCTACTTCCCGAGCGCAGAGGAGTATGGGCTGTTCGGCATAGACGGCGCCGAAATCGTCCTCGCCTTGCAGCCCGGCGAGCAACCGCCCGACTTTGCCGATGGTTCGGACTTCGAGGTTTATGAGTTGGACCCGGACTTGCGACAGGGCATCCTGCGTCTGACGATCTACGACCCGCGGACCGGGGACGTCGTCTTCCATGACGGAGGACTGCGCATGATCCCGGCGGAGTCATTCTTCTCCTGGACCTTCCAAGGGGTCCCCCAGGCCTTCGCCCGGGAACCCCCGCACCCCCTTGAGCGTTGATCCCCCACAACCCCGGAGGATCTCCCATGCTCAAAGGTTTCATCGCCTGGATGCTCGGCGTGCCCTTTATCGTCGTCGTGGCGCTCTACTTCTTCGGCGCCTTCAACTGACGTCAATCACAAAAGCCACGCGGCGGGACCGCGTGGCTTTTGTCTTGGAGCGCTCCAACCGGCGCTCAGCTGGCGTAACTCGCGCCTTCCTCATCCAGCAGCGCCTTGATTTCCGCCAGGTGGAAGTCCGCAAACGCCGGGTAGGCTTCCCATTCGCGGGCGGTCTTTTCGGCCACTTCGTCGCTCAGCACCCGCAGGGGGCGGCCGGTTTGCAGGGCCTTGATATAGGTCTCGGCGGCGCGTTCGAAATAGGTCAGGCGGTTGAAGGTCTCGGCCACGGTGCGGCCGATGATGAGGACGCCGTGGTTGCCCATCACCATCGCGATGACCTTGGGATCGGCCAGCATCTGGGCGCAGCGCTTGCCCTCTTCCTCGAAGGCCATCCCGCCATAGCTGCCATCCACCACATGCCGGCCGAAGAACATCGCGGAGTTCTGGTCGATGGGCGGCAGCACGGAATCGGCCAGCGAGGCCAGCACCGTCGCATGGATCGAATGCACATGCATCACGCAGCGCGCATGCGGCAAAGCGCGGTGGATCGAGCCGTGGAGGCCCCAGGCCGTCGGATCGGGCGCATCGGGGCGCTCCATCGTCTTGGGGTCGTTGGCGTCGATCTCGACCAGGGAAGACGCCGTGATCCGCCCGAAATGCCGCCCGTTGGGGTTGATGAGAAACCGCGTGCCCTCGGGGTTGACCGCCAGCGAGAAGTGGTTCGCCACTGCCTCGTGCAGGTTCAGCTTGACCGTCCAGCGGAAGGCCGCCGCCATGTCGACCCGCTCGGCCCAGTTGGTGATATTCGCGCGCTGGTTCATCTGCTTTCTCCATAAGGCCACGCGCCCGCTGCCAAAGCGTCGATGGCCGCCAAAATCCGCCCGAAACTGTCGCGCGCCCGGGTCACACTGTGGCGGGCGCGCAGATAGCCATGCACGAGCCCGGGCTCGGTGAAACTGACGGCCCTACCGCCCGCTGCCCGGACCTTGGCCGCATAGGTCTCAGCGTCGTCGCAAAGCGGATCGCATTCTGCGCCAAAAGCGACAGTGGGCGGCAGGCCGGTGAAATCCCTGGCCACAAGCGGCGAAACCGAGGGGTCAGGCGCCGGGATCGTCCCGCCGTGCCGGATGCCCGCGTAAAAGAGCACATCGGCCCGAGTCAGCATCGGGGCGTTTTCGTGGGTCAGATAGCTGCCGGTGTGGATGTCTCCCCCCAGGCCCGGATAGATCAAGACCTGGCCGCGCACCGGGGTTTCCCGAGCTACAGCGGCACAAAGGTTGCCGCCCGCGCTGTCGCCGGCCAGCACCACATCGCCCAGGGCGCGGACGACGGCCAGGCAATCCTCCAGCGCCGCGGGATGCAGGGCCTCGGGCGAGAGGCGGTAGTCGACCAGCACCACCCGCCGCCCGGTCGCCTGGGCGATCTCGGCACAGACATCGTCATGGCTGTTCAGCCCGCCGACGACGAAGCCCCCGCCATGCAGATAGACGACCGCAGGCCCGCGCCCGGGAAAGTCGCGCACCTTCACTCCGGCGATCTCGTGATCCTGCGGCACGGCGGGGTAGTCGCGGTGAAAGACCGCGCACATCGCGTCGTAAACGCGGCGCTGGCCCGCGATGTCCAAATCCACCGCATCGGGCGGATAGGCGGCATCGGTGGCGCGGATGAAAGCCCAGGTCTCGGCGTCGATCAGGCGGGAATAATCTGTCATCCGGGCAGTCTGGCGCAAACCGCGCCGCGACACAATCCGCCGCCGAACCGTCGGAGACCCGCCCCACTTCCGCCCGCATTTGCAGCGAATTTGATCCAAACCGCCATGGAGACCAAGATGCAGCTGATCCACGCCTTTCCCGCCCCGGGGCTTCTGGCCGGCGCCGGGGTGCGTGCGCTTCTCTTGTCGGGCGAGGGCGAAAATGGCCCCCTTGCGCATCGGCTGACGGCGCTGGGCGCCCGGGTCGAGCTGCAGGGCGAGCTTTACGCCGCGCTCTCCGACCTTCTGGACGATCCGCAGGGCGCCGGGCTTTTCGTGGTGGATTGCGATACGACCCATGCCGAGGGCATCGCGGGCGTGCGCCGCGCGATCCATGTGCTGGCCGAGACGGGGCGGCATATCCCGGTGATCCTGATCTCGGGCCAGATTGTGCGGCAGAGCTTTCCCGAGGACCGCCATGCCCCGGTCGAACTGCGGGCGCCCCTGTCGGCGGTGTCGCTGAAAGTGGGCTATGAACATGCCCTGCGCGATCGGATCGACGTGATTTACGGCTGAAGGCCGGAACGGAAAAGGCGCGGGGAAATCCCCGCGCCTTTCGAATTTCGGTGCCCGAAGGCGGCCGACCTTACGCCAGCGAGATGTTGATCGCCGATTCGCGGCCGTCGCGGCCCGATTCGATGTCGAACTGGACGGGCTGGCCGTCCTTCAGCGAGGTCAGGCCGGCGCGTTGCAGCGCGGTGATGTGCACGAACACGTCCTTCTTGCCGCCTTCCGGGGCAATGAAGCCGTAGCCCTTGGTTTCATTGAACCATTTCACGGTGCCCTTGGCCATCGTGAGAACTCCTGTCATAACCCGCCCGCGGAATGCGGCGGCTCGGCTCAGTCAGCGTTTCGAAAGTCGGGCCGATTGGGCAGACAGGTCGAAGACAACGTAGCGCCCTGTATATGCTCGTTTTCGGGGGCCAAATCAAGGCCCCCGATGGGTTTTGGCCTTGCAGGCCTCAGGCGAGCGCCCGGGCGATCTGGTCTTTCAGCGACAGGCGCAGGCGACGGAGGCGCTGTTCCTCCTCTTCGGAAATCGCCTCGATGCGGGTTTCGGCCCGGTGCAGCGCGCGGTTCACGTCGTGGTAGCTGTCGGCAAGCTTGCGGAAATGCTCGTCGGCAGAGCGCAGCGCGGCGATGGTCTCGGCCTTGGCGGGGAATTCCTCGTGCAGCTCGTGCGGGGTGTTGGACATGGGTCTCTCCTTTCCCACATAAGATGCAACCCCGCCCCGCCGGATGCCTTGACCTGCGTCAAGCCGGGTTTGCGCTTGGGCCCCATCTGCGCTAAGCCGCCTCAAACCCGAACGGAGCCCTGAACGGATGTTCGCCTTCCTCGCCGCCCCGATCTCGCGCCTGTTGGGGAGCGCTGCGGCCCGGGGTGCCCTTGGCCGCATCGTGGCCGAAAACGTACCCGAGCAGAAATGGACCTACCTGGCCGCGGGCCTGTCGATGGTGGGCGTCTCTGTCGCGACGGCGGCCTCGGCCTGGATCATGCAGAGCTTTTTCGATGCGGTCTCCAACCCGACCGACCGGGAGCGCGTCTGGATGGTCGCGGGCGCCATCGCGGTGATCTTCCTCGGCCGCGGGGTCTTTACCTATCTGCAGACGGTTCTGCTGGCCAAGGCCGGCAACCGCGTCGTGGCCAATATCCAGACCCGCGCCTTCGCCAAGCTGATGCGGCAGGACTTCGCTTTCTTCTCGGCCACCGAATCCTCGGAAATCCTGATGCGGCTGACCATGGGCGCCAATGCGGCCCGGTCGATGATCGACGCGGTGGCGGTCGGGCTGATCCGCGACCTCTTGACCTTCATCGGCCTGGCCGTGGTCATGGTCTGGCAGAACCCCTCGCTGTCCTTGATGTTTGTCGTGGTCGGCCCCATCGCCGCCCTGATGCTGCGCTGGGTGCTGGCGGGAGTGCGGCGGCTGGCGGGGAAAGAGCTGTCCTCGATCTCGAACGTCTACCGTGTCTTGCAGGAAAGCGCCGCGGGCATCCGGATCATCAAGGCCTTCGCCCTGGAAGAGCTGATGAACGACCGGATGAAGGATGCCGTCCGGGCGACCGAAGAGCGGCAGAATGCGCAGGTCCGGCTGTCGTCGATCATGGTGCCGATGCTGGATGTGCTGGCCGGTTTCGCCATCGCGGGCATCCTGTTGATCGCGACCAGCGCGCTTTTCGGCGGGGGGGTGACCACGCCGGGGCAGCTGATGTCCTTCGTGACCGCGCTGCTGATGGCCTATGACCCGGCGCGGCGGCTGTCGATGACCCGGGTGGGGATCGAGACGAGCATGGTCGGCGTGCGGCTGATCCTGGACCTGATGGACCGCCCCGAGCCGATGATCGAGGCGCCCGACGCCAAGCCCCTGCCGCCCGCGCCGCTGCAGATCGACTTCGACGCGGCGGGCTTTGCCTATGGCGAGAAGGTCGCGATCCAGCCGCTGACGCTGACCTGCAAGGCTGGGGAGACGACGGCCTTCGTCGGGCCTTCGGGCGGCGGCAAGTCGACGCTGTTGAACATGATCCTGCGGTTGCAAGACCCCACGACCGGCGCGATCCGCATCAACGGGATGGACCTGCGCGAGGCCAGGTTGCAAAGCCTGCGCGACGCCATCGCCTATGTGGGGCAGGAGACCTTTCTCTTTTCGGACAGCTTGCGCGAGAACATCCGGCTCGGCCGCCCGGAGGCCACGGATGCCGAGGTCGAGGCCGCGGCGCGGCTGGCCCAGGCGCATGAGTTCATCGCGGCGCTGCCCGAAAGCTATGACACGCCGGTGGGCGAGAATGGCGCTTTCCTCTCGGGCGGCCAGCGCCAGCGCATCGCCATCGCCCGGGCGGTGCTGAAGAACGCCCCGATCCTGGTGCTGGACGAGGCGACCAGCGCCTTGGACAATATCTCGGAGCGCGGGGTGCGCGACGGGCTGGCGGCCTTGTCCGAGGGCCGCACGACCATCGTCGTCGCGCACCGGCTGACGACGATCCTGCATGCCGACCGGATTTGCTATCTGGAGGCGGGTTCCGTGGTGGAACAGGGCACGCTGGAAGAGCTTCTCGCCCGCAACGGCAAGTTCCGCGCGCTTTATGACGGCGCAGAGATGGCGGGCGCCGAGGCCGAGGCGTAAAGGCCCAGCACCCGCTCGATGGCGGCATCCAAGAGCCCGCTGGCCGAGGGCCTTGCCAGCCCCGCCGCCCAAAGTGCGCCGAGGTGCTGGCTGACCAAGGTCTCGGGGATCGCCCTGTCGCCCAGCCTTTGCAGCACCTGCGCCGCCGCGGCAGCCGCGGGGGCCTGCGTCCAGTAATAGCGGATGCGGTCGGAATAAGAGAAATGCCGCATCAGCCGCTGTTCCGCCGCCGTGCCGGGATAGTATTTCGCCCAGTGCCTGGGGTCCGACAGCATCAGGGCCTCCATCGCCGCATGGATCGCGGGCGGCTGACCGTCGAGTTCCGCGGCGATCAGGTCCAGGCCATAGAGGGCCTCGCGCAGGGCAAAGGTCAGCCAGGGGCCGACCTTCAGGATGGCAAAACCGTCGCGGACCAGGGCGGTCAAAGCCTCCACCGTCTGGTAATCGGTCGAATGCGCCTCGTAGACCATGCCTTCCGGCGCCGCTGCCGACAAGGCGCGGGCCTTTTCCGGCGCATAAGCCACCACGTTCTGGTTGCCGAACTCCACCCCGGGCTGGACGACCAGCCCGATGGCGCGCGAAAAGGCGTCCTGCAGCCCGGCCTTGGTGAAGGCCGCACGATGCACCTCCACCGTCTGCCGCGCCGCAGAGGGAGAGGTCACCTCCAGCGTATCCACATGGTGCAAGGCGCCGCCCGGCACCGGCACTTCGGTGCCGATGACATAGGCGGGCTTGCCGAACTTTTCCGCCACCGCCGCCAGCCGCGCCGCCCGTTCGGCGGTGACCTCATCGGCCAGGGCCTCGGGTTCCCCGGCACAACCCATCGAGCAATCCAGGTGGATCTTGGTGAACCCCGCCGCCGCGTAATCGGCGACCATCGCACAGGCTTTCTCCATCGCGGCTTCGGGCGCCAGATGCTTCCACGGGTTCGGCCCCAGGTGATCGCCGCCCAGGATCAGCTGCGCGGTATCGAACCCCTCCGCCGCCGCGATCCCCTCGACAAAGCGGCGGAAGTCGGCGGGGGTCATGCCGGTATAGCCGCCGTCCTGGTTGACCTGGTTGCAGGTCGCCTCGATCAGGACCGGCCCCTTGGCCCCCCGCAGTGCCGCCGCGATCACCCGCGGATGCGCCGAACAGACCGAGGTGATGCCGATCTGGCCGCGCCGGGCGGGAAGCGAGAGAAGAAAGGGATGGGTCATGGTATCCTCCTGCAACGATCAGTAACGCTCAAAAATCCGATTGACAAGGATCGTTTTGCAGGGGAAACCCGGGGGCATGAAATCCGAACGCGCCGCCACGATCCGCCGTTACCTGCACGCGCATGGCCCCTCGCCCATCGCCGCGCTGGCCGAGGCGACGGGGGCCTCGCTGCCCACCTTGCGCCGCGACCTGGCGGAGATGGAGGCGCAGGGCCTGATCGCCCGCGACCATGGCGGGGCGCGGCTGGCCGACAGCCACCTGCGCGAGGCCGCCTTCGAGGCGCGCGAAAGCGTGGCCCTGGCCGAAAAGCGCGCCATCGCCGCCGCCGCGCATGGCTTGCTGACGCCGGGCGCGACGGTGTTCCTGGATGCCGGGACGACCGTGTTGCAACTCGCCCGCCGCATCCGGGCCGAGCCCTTGCCCCTGTCGGTCTTTACCAATTGCCTGCCCATCGCCCAGACCCTGGCCGAGGCGCCCGGGGTGAAAGTGACCCTTTTGGGCGGCGCTTACCGTCCCGAGAATGCCTCGATCACCGGGCCTTTGGCCGAGGCCATGCTGGAGGGCCTTTGGGTGCAGCACCTGTTCCTGGGTTGCGGCGCGGTGGATGGGGCGGGGATGCTGTCCTCGGCCGACGAATCCGAGGCGCGGCTGAATGCGCGGATGCTGACCCGGGCGGCATCGGCCACGCTCTTGGCGGATGCGTCGAAATTCGGGCCCCGGCTGACCTATGCCTTCGCCCCCGTCGCGGCGCTTGCCCGCATCGTCACCACCGACCTGCCCCCGGCCACCGAAAGCGCGTTGCGCGCCGTGGGGCCAGAGCTGATCCTCACACGGAGCCCGTCATGAATGTCACCGAAAAAGTCATCCGCGAACAATTCGCCTTCTGGGAGGGCGTGCTGACCTGCGCCCTGCCGGAGGTGAAGGCCAAGACCGTCGTCGTCACCGGCTGCGGCACGTCTTATTACCTCGCCCAATCCATCGCGGCGGCCTTCAATGCCGCGGGCCAGACGGCGCTGGCGGTGCCCGGCGGCGAATGGGCGCGGCGCATGGGCAGCTACCTGGCCGACCGCGAGGGCGCCTTGGTGATCGGCCTCTCGCGCTCGGGCACCACGACCGAGACGGTGCAGGCGGTCGAGGCCTCGCGTCGCGCGGGCCTGCCGACCTTGGCGATCTCTTGCGAGGAGGGCTCCACCATCCTGAAGGCGGCGGACCGGGCGATCTATCTGCCCACCCATGCCGAGGAAGGCATCGTGATGAGCGTCTCGGCCAGCCTGATGCTGATCGCGGGGCTGCGGCTGGCGGGGGTGACGCCTGCGGATGCGGGCGCGGCCGCTGCGGCGATGGCCGCGGTCGAGGGCGCTGATGGGCTGCTGCAGGGGCGGCGCCATTTCGTCTATCTCGGCGCCGGGCCGATGTATGGCGCGGCCTGCGAGGGGGGCTTGAAGCTGATGGAGATGTCGATCAGCTTCTCCCAGGCCTTCCATCCGCTGGAATACCGCCACGGGCCGATCAGCCTGATCGACGAAGGCTCTGTCGTGGTGATGCTCTATTCGGCCGAGACGGCGGCGGAAGAGGCCAAGGTCGTGGCCGAGGTGCAGGCCAAGGGCGCGAAAGTCGTGGGCTTCGGCGGCCCGGGGGATCTGTCGGTGAGCTTGGCCACGACGGGCCCGGCGCGTGCGGTGGAGGTTCTGCCGGCGCTGCAGCTGTTGGGCGAGAAGGTCGCGCTGCTGAAAGGGCTCGACACCTCGCAGCCCCGGCATCTGACCAAGGTCGTGGTGCTGTAGGTCGGGGACACCCCGACGCACCGGAGAGTCGGGGCAGGCCCCGACCTACGAAAACTCCGCCCCGTAGGTCGGGGGTTACCCCGACTCTGCGCTTACCGATCTTCCGACCCGAACCGCAATTCGGTGCGGAACTTTTCCCCCGGCTGCAGCCAGATCACCTGACCCTCGCGCAGCGCCGCCGCCTTGCCGTCGGGTCGGGCGGTGGCGGGCAAGGCGAAGCCCATGGCTTGAAAGCCTGAGTGCCGCGCCATCCAGCGCACCAGATGCGGCAGGTCGGCGGGTCTCCAGGCGACGACGTCCGCCGCATCCCCCAAGGCCTGGCGGGCCTCGCTCCAGCCATCCGCCCCGGCCTCGGGCGCAAGGGTCAGCACCATGTCGCGCACTTCGGATTCCGGACCCGGCACGTTGCGGTGATGGGCCGGGTCCGCCTCCAGCGCCGCATACCAGGCCAGGGCCGCCGCGCTGTCCTGCGCATTCGGCGCCCGGCGGTGGATCGTCCGGTCGTCCTTTTGCCCATCGCTCAGCCGCGCGCCCACCATCGGGCGGAAGTTGACATGGGCCATGTAGAAACAAGGCATCACCGTGCCGCCGGTGTTCTCGATCTCGACGGCCAGGTGAAACAGGCTGCCCCTTTCGTAAAGCCGCAAGGCCGGGCGGAAGGCGAAGGCGGGGCCATAGGCGAGACGCTCTTCGGCCAGGCCCGACAGTTCGACATAGGCGCCCTGGGCATCCGCGCCGAAGTGCAGCGCAGCGGTGGAGAAGGGCATGTTCGGCAATTCGCCATGCAGCGGGTGGTCGTCCTCGGGCGCGGGGTTGCCAAGCGCAGTGCCGCCGCAATGCAGGAAATAGGCGCCATAGGTGCGCAGGTAATCGCGGGTGGGCTGCGGCGCCGCAAACCCCGTCTCCATCGTCAGGCGGCGGCCGTGGAAGGTGGCGTCCCAGACCTGCTGGCCCTGGAAGGGCAAAAGGACCACGCGGCCCGCGCCATTCTCGACCTCCAGCGCCGCAACGCCGGTCGGATAGGTGAAGGCCCGGACCGAGATGGCGCCGTGGCGGGCCAGCAGGCGGTCGGCGAACTGGTCGGGATAGAGCGGGATCGTGGTCATGACGGCTTACTCGTCGGGGATGTTCTCGCGGAAGATCATATGCTGGCGCGGCGGGATCGGGATATAGGTTTCGCCGCGCAGGGCCGCGGTCAGGCAGGCCAGGGCCTCGCGCGCCTCGACCCGCGGGTTCTGGTCGATCACCGCATCCATCGTGCCATCCAAGAGCAGCGCCTTGTTGCCCGGCGTCGCCTCGTGGCCGATCAGCACCACGCGCCCCGCCAGCCCGCGGTCCTTCAGCGCCCGGCCGATGCCATAGCTGCCGGCGCCGACATTGTAGATGGCGGCGAGGTCAGGGTGACGGTCGATCAGCGCCAGGGTCTCGGCGCGGGCCTTCTCGCGGTCGTCCAGCATCTCGCGCAGCTCGACCACCTCCAGCGCCGGGAAATCCTCGTGCAGCACCTGGCGGAAGCCCATCTCGCGCTCTTGATGCCCGCGGTAGCTCAGCGAGCCCGCCATCAGCGCCACCTTGGCCGGACCCCGCCCCAGGAAGCGGCCCATGACATAGCCCGCCAGCCGCCCCGCCTGCGCATTGTCGGTGCCGATATAGGCCAGCCGCGGGGTGGACTGGATGTCGGAGCACAAGGTCACCACCTTCACCCCCGCGGCGCACAACCCCCGGATCGCCTCGCGCACCAGGGGATGGTCCAGCGCGATGACCCCCAGCCCGTCGACCGTGCCGTTCAGCCCGGCGATACGGGCGGCCAAGGCGCCGGGGTCAAAGCCCTCGAAGGTCTCGACCCGGGTTTGCGTGCCTTCGGGCGCCTGGGCCTCGATCTGCGCGGCCAGCATCTGGATGAAGGTGTTGGTTCCTTGCGGAAGCAAAAACGCCAACCGCAGCGGAGGCTCTTCGGCGCCGGGGATATAGCCCAGCCGCCGGGCGACCTGCAGGACATGGGCGCGGGTATGGTCCTTCACCCCCGGCCGGTCGTTCAGCACGCGGTCGACCGTGGCGGGCGAGACCCCGGCCTGGCGGGAAATGTCGGTCAGGGTGGCGCGCGGCATTGGTCCTCCTCTGGCCTTGGCCTAAAGCGAAGGGGCAGGGGGGTCAACAGGGCGGTGGCGGCAGGACGACCTCAAATTGAGGTGTTTTCCGTCGCGATTCCGCCGCGGTGCAGCGCAGGGCGTTGCGCGGCGCCCGGCATTTCCCCGTAATTTCATGCGAAAACCCCGTTCTGCAGCGCCGCATCCGGGGATTTCCCGCTTTTTCGGCTGACCTTGGCTCATCATTGCATCTATTCGATTCGCTACAATCATCATTTTGATGTCATCAGTAAAAGAAAATGATTGACGCAGGCCCCCGCTGCCCCGCATAACCCAAGCCCATGGGCCAGGGAGGGCCCGAGGGAGGAACCA
>CAMFIX010000018.1 GCA_945952425.1 uncultured Pseudorhodobacter sp.
CTACACACTGCATATCGTCGGCAGCGTCAGATGTGTATAAGAGACAGACGCCGAGGCGCTGGAGCGGTTCGAGAAGGTCGATATCCTGATCGTCGACAAGACCGGCACGCTGACCGAGGGCAAGCCGCGCCTGGTGGCAGTCCTGCCCGAACCGGGGCATGACGAGGCCGAAGTCCTGCGATTGGCGGCAACACTTGAGAAGGGGTCCGAGCATCCCTTGGCCGAAGCCATCGTTGCGGGTGCCGAAGAACGAGGGTTGGTGCTGGCAGAGGCGGCGGACTTCCAGGCCGTGACCGGCAAGGGTGTGAAGGGTCGGGTCGAGGGGCGGCAGGTCGCGCTTGGCAACCTGTGGCTGGTCAGCGACTTGGGGCTTGCTGCCGCCGATCTGACCGCCCATGCCGATGCCCGCCGGGACCAGGGCGAAACGGTCATGTTCGTGGTGATTGACGGCGCTCTGGCGGGCATGGTCGCGGTGGCCGATCCGGTGAAGGAAACCACCCCGGCCGCGCTGGCAGCCTTGCATGCCCTTGGGTTGAAGATC
Source organism: uncultured Pseudorhodobacter sp. (assembly GCA_945952425.1). Classification (GTDB taxonomy): domain Bacteria; phylum Pseudomonadota; class Alphaproteobacteria; order Rhodobacterales; family Rhodobacteraceae; genus Stagnihabitans. Next base: position 542 of record CAMFIX010000018.1, read on the forward strand.
ATCATGGCGACGGGTGACAACGAGCGTACCGCGCGCGCCGTGGCGGCCCGACTGGGGATCGACGACATCCGCGCCGATGTCCTGCCCGAGGACAAGGCGCGCATCATCGCCGAGTTTCAGGCTCAGGGTCGCAAAGTGGCGATGGCGGGCGACGGGGTCAACGACGCCCCGGCCTTGGCGCAGGCCGATGTCGGCATCGCCATGGGCACCGGCGCCGATGTCGCCATCGAAAGCGCCGGGCTAACGCTGATCAAGGGCAACCTTGATGGCATCGTCCGCGCGCGTCGGCTTGCGCAGGCGACCATGCGCAACATCCGGCAAAACCTGTTCTTCGCCCTGATCTACAACGCGCTTGGCGTGCCGGTGGCGGCGGGTCTGCTATACCCCTTCACCGGAACGCTGATCGGCCCGATCTTCGCGGCCTTTGCGATGAGCGCCTCGTCTTTGTCGGTGGTGCTGAACGCCTTGCGCCTGCGAGCGGCCAGGATTTGAAACTTTACCCCGGCCTTGTGCCATTGATGGAAGGAACGAGAAGATGATGAGCGGATTGAACGCTGGCATGGGAATGGGCTGGCTGGCCATGTCCCTGATCTGGATACTGGTCGTGCTGGCCATCGCGGCGCTGGTGAAATACCTGCGCTCCTGACGCCTTGCGGCAGCGCATTGTCGGCAAGCCTGCGGAATGCTAGCTGTCGGGCTTCTCAAACCGGCGGTCGATGATGGATGGACAGGGCTTTGATGCGGCGACGCGCGATCTGATTGCGCGCTGGAAGGAGGACCCTTCCGCCACCTATCAGAGCTGGTTCCTGTGGAGCGAGCGGATCAAGAATTTCCGCTCGATCCGCCGCGGCTTGCAGGTCGTGGTCAACGAGATCCGCGAGGGCAGTTTCGGCAATGCCTATCGCGGATCGTCGCTGGAGACCGTGGTGCATTCGGTGGCCGAGCAGCGGCAGATCTTCAGGGGCGCCGACCACGCCTTTCTGTGGAAGCCGAAACTGCGCATCCCGGACATTTACGAGAACCCGGAAAACCAGCGCGCCTTCGGTCGGCTTCTTGACCATTGCGCCTGCTGCAACACGGCCGAAGAGGTGATGTCGCATATTCGCGACATCGACCGGCGGCAGATCAAGGGGCTTGGGCCAGCGGTTGCTAACCTGCTGTATTTCCTGCATCCGACTTTCGTCCCGCCGTTCAACACCAAGATCGTCGAAGGGTATAACCGGCTGACCGGCGCGCAGGTCAAACTGGGCAGCTGGTCGCATTTTCTGGCGATGCGGCAAGGGATACTTGAGCTGAACGAAAGATTCCGCGCGCACTTGTCCAATGATCTTGGGGCCATCGGCGCGCTGTTGTTCGACATCGGCAGCGGCCGCTATCCGGCACCCCCGCGGGATGAGGCCGAGGCGGCCAGCTGGGCGGACCGGCTGCGCGAGGCGCGGGCGCAGGCAGCGGCGTTGAACTTGGCCGCAGCCAAGGGCGAAGGCGACGAACGCAGCCATTCCGAGGTGCAGTCCTGGCTGCGCGACCTTGGCCATGCGCTTGGCTTCCGGGTCTGGATCGCCGCCAACGATCAGGGGCGGGTCCATGACGGCAAGGCGCTGGGGGAAGGGTGCCTCAAGACCCTGCCGCCCGCCATCGCAACGGCACCGGGGGCCGAGGCGGTCCGGCTGATCGACGTGCTGTGGCTGCGGCCCGATGCCGAAAGGGTTGCGGCGGCCTTCGAGGTCGAGCATTCGACCTCGATCTATTCCGGCATCGTGCGGATGCTGGATCTGGCGCTTGGCGGCGGCGATCCCCATGCCGAAGCGGGGCTCTATCTGGTGGCACCGGACGCCCGCGAGGCCGATGTGCGCGCGCAACTCGCCCGCCCGGCCTTTGCCCGGGTCTCGGATCTGAAGATCGGCTGGCTGGCCTATGGCGATCTGGCGCGGCATCGCGAGGCGATCGCCCGGTTTGGCGAGGGGATGAAGGCGATCCAGGCCCTGGCGCGCAAGCTTTAGGGTGGGTGATGGATCTCGCAGGTCTCTTCGCCGTCGCTCTGGTGGCCGCGACCCTGTTGCCGGCCCAGTCCGAAGCGGTGCTTGTCGCCCTGCTGATCGCCGGGGACCGCGCGCCGCTGACGCTGCTTGCGGTGGCGACTGCCGGCAATGTGCTCGGCTCGGTGATCAACTGGGCGATCGGCTGGCAGGCGGCACGGTTCGCGGATCGGCGGTGGTTTCCCGTCACTGCTGCAGGCATGGCGCGGGCGAGCGGCTGGTATCGGCGCTATGGCGTCTGGACCTTGCTGGGTTCGTGGCTGCCGGTCATCGGCGATCCGCTGACCGTCGTCGCCGGCGCGATGAAAGAGCCGCTGTGGCGTTTTCTGGCCCTGGTGATCCTTGCAAAGGGGGGGCGCTATCTGGCGATCGCCTGGGCTGTGGCTCTTTCGCGGCAATAGGGCCGGATGCGCGGCCTGCGAGCGGCGCTTTGCTACCAGCGCAACAGCCGCAGCGCCAAAAGACCGCCCAGGAGACCCGAAATCCAGGTGGCGACCCAGGCCGCGGCCAAGCGGTCGGGCATGGCCAGCCCGTCGCAAAGAAAGATCAGCGCACCCATGCCGACACCGCCCATGGCAAAGCCCGCGCCAAGCCCGGAAGCGAACGGATGCACAGTTGCGCCACGCCGCAGAAGCACCAGCGAGACGACCAGCCCCGGTGCCGCAACGGCTCCGTTCAGGGCCAAAGCGTGCAGGAAAGCGGCCAGCGTCATGGCATCCCGCCCCCAGGGCCAGATCGCCAGGGTCACCAGGCTTCCCAACCCCATCAGCACGATCTCTCCGCGCCCACCTTCGGTCGGAGATGCCAACCGCAGCGCCAGACTGGCCCCGATCAGGGCAATCACCGCGCCCGGCGCCCAGGTCGGAACCGCGAGGGACGGACCGGCAAAGGCATGGCAGGCGTCGCCCATGACGAGATGCGGAAGGAAAAGCCCGAGGCCAAGGGTCAGAGCCATCGGCACCAGCGGGTAAGACGGCCAGACCGGCCGTGGTGGCCGAGGCTGCCGGATAAGGCGGGCGATCAGGTCTTCTGTCCGGCGCATCAGGTCCTCTTTTGCGCGACTATGGCACAAGCGCCCCACGGAAGTCGGCGACACGTTTGCGTGAAGACCGGGCCTTTGCTGGCGGCACGGGCGGGACGCGGGTCGTCGGCGCCCCACAACCCTCGAACAAGCACGCCCGCTGGATTGTCAGAACCAGGCGCTGCCCCTGCATGGTCGAAGCCCCATGCGAAGTTAGATATCCTTATCGTTGCCGGACAGTGCCTGCAGGTGGCTTTGCGGTGCTGATTTTTCCCGACGAACCGCGCTTCGCTGCCCCTGCGCAGCTTGCGCCAGGCTGGAAAAGGCAATTGTCGCGCCAGCCAATGTCGCACTCAAATCAGCACTATCGGAAAACCTGGACATGCTGCCGACTTTGGCAGCGCTTTGCGGGACGTTTATTTCGCCGCCGCGCGGAAGGTCTTTGGTCTTCCCTGCTCGGTCTATCGGCCCGAACCACCGATCCGTATAGTATCGCACATGGCGCGCCCGGATCGGATACTGACCCTCGGCAAGAACCAAGACCTCATCCAGCGGAAACCGCAGCAACTCGTTGGCAGAGATCAGCGGCCGCTCCTCTGACCGTCGACTGACATTGGCGCTGTCCTTCAGCCCCTGGACCCGCGACTGGCTTTCACTGATCGCGGTTACCGTCACGCGACCGAGCGCGTTCGACAGCACCTCCGCCGTCCTGTCGTCCTGTGGCGTCATGTAGATCTGCACCCCGGCGCCGCCTTGCAGGGACCTCCGCCCAGTCTCGCCATAGATGTCGTCCAGTCCCGGGATCGTCTGCGAGATGATGAAGAACCGGCCCCCGAAGCTACGAATCGTCTTGATCGAGGACAGGACAAGCGGCTGCCGGCCAAGCTGGTCGAATTCGTCCATCAGGAACATGACGGCATGGGGTTCGTCCGGCCCTGGTTCCTTGCGCTGCAGCGAGGCGATGGCGTCCGCGAAGAGAAGGCGGACCAGCGGGGCCAAGGTTTTCAGATGCTCGGGCTGAACGACAATGTAGAGACTCTGGGCCTCACGCCGAAAGGTCGAGAAGTCGAAATCGCTTGCCGAAGTCACGCGGTCCACGGCCGGATCGTTCCAAAGGCCGAGGCCGGAGCCCTGGATGATCGAGACATAAGAACCGAGGGTCTTTTCGTTGACGTCGGACATTTCGAGGAAGGTGCGCGAGACGATCGGGATCTGGGTGGTCTCGGCGATGGCGGTGAAACTCCTGACCTTGTTGCCACCGCCAGCCATGATCTCGGCGGCATAGCCGAGGGTCGGACGGCCCTGTTCGATGGCATAAAGGCAGGAGGCGATAAAGAGGCGCTTGCCGGCGTTGAAGAAGCTCTGCGCGCTTTCGCCCTCCGGGATGAGGAAGAGGTCGGACATCGTGTTCAGCGCTGTGAACTGGCTTTCCGCCGACGTCAGGGCGGCAATCCGGGCGAGAGGGTTGAAGCGGTGCGATCCCTTCTCCTCGTCGAACGGGGAGAAATACCAGATATTGTTCTTAAGCCCGTGTTTGCGATGGACCGAGGTCTTGGCGAAGTTCTCGCCCTTCACGTCAAGGATCAGGGCAGAGCCCGAGAAGTGAAGGAGGTTCGGGATGACGAAGCCCACGCCTTTGCCGCGGCCGGTCGGCGCGATCATCATGGCGTGGGGAAAACGGTCGGGCGGAGCCATCACGAAGGGCGCGTCGGACTTTGGCGATGCGAGCTTGGCGAAAATGAAGCCGTTGGTCTCGAGGTGGCCCACCATCTTGTTGCGCTTCATCTCGCGCTTGGTCTGGAAATGCGCATCATCGTACTGGTTGAGCCGCCCGCGGTGGACGCCCGCCAGGCCGACGAGGACGAGGGCTGCGGTCACGGACCCGGTGATGATCAGGGCGGATTGCAGGAGCGCGGGCCGGGCGGCCAAGTCCGCCCAAGGGTAGCGGAAGAACCAGGGCTGCAAGGGATCGAGTGTGTCCAAACTCTCCCGGAAAGCCAGGATCACATAGATCGTGGAGAGCATGCCACCGATATAGAGGCCGATCAGAAGGCCAAGGACCAGCGCCACCGGATAGCGCCAGCGGGACTCGAGATTCGAGAGCATGTTTGCGGCCTTCAGAGTTCGTGGACGTGATCGTAGGTGGCCTCGCGGTCGCGAAGCCCAAGTTCGGCGGCGCGGACGTGGCTGCGGACGAGATCGGCCCATTGCCCGAGAGAATGATCCGCCGAGAGATCACCCTCGTTGCGCAACTCATGTGCCACGGCGGCACGAAGGGCCGGATCGCGCACCCGCTCGGCCAAGGGCGTAAGGTCCCCGGACATCACGCGCTCCAATTCCTCACCGGGCAGGGTCTCGTGCATCCGGTCGACAATAGCCTCCAGCGCCGGAACCTCGGACAAGCGCAGGTGACGGTCAGCTGAAAGGAGCTGTTCGCGCGCGACGGCCTCGGTCAGGTCCGGCGCGAATTCCAGGGTGGCGAGTTCTGTGCGGACTTCCTGGCCGATAGCCCGCTCCATCTCCATCCAGAAGACCTTTTGCATCGTGTTAGGCTGGTCAGCGGTCCAGCTTGCGACTTGGGCTTCGCTGCGCTCGGCTACGGTGAAGCGGGCAACCATTTCTTCGACAGAGGTGCCTGCGATACGAAGTTCGTCTTCCCGGATGGTGAAGAGCGCTGTCAGCCTCTCGCCGATTTCATCGCGGACATGTGACAAGGCAGCGCGAAGGCTTTCGTCGAGGGTCAAACTCTCTGGAGGTGCTGATTCCAGCCGGGCCAGCGACGCCAGCGTTGGGTGGAAATAGGGATCCTCTTCATGGGCGGCGACGCGGGCATGTGCGGCCAGAAGAGGATTATCCGGTGCCAGACTAAGGGAAGCCCTGGCTTGCTCGGCAAAGCTGCGCTCAAGATCCACGCGCTCGGCCGAAGGTTCCATGGCGCGGATCGCCCCCCAGGCTTCTTCGGCGGCGGCGATCATCTCTGCGCGGGCGGTCTCGATCCGGGTCGCGGCGTCGCCTTCTTCGTGAAGCGTGGGATCGGGCATCAAAGGCAGTCCTTGTCTGAGGGCAGCAGCCGAAGCGCCGAGGGCGCCGGCCAAACGGGTTAGGAAACCGGACGACGAGGCTGGCCCCTCGTCAGGCCCTGCGGCGATGGCGGCGATCCGCGAGAGTTCGTCATAGTCGCGGGCATAATCCTGCAGGGCCTCGAGCCGGCGTTCTCGCTCGGCATCGGAAAGCGGAGGCGGGGCAACAGGCGCAGAACCACTGGAGGTCGAGGACCGGGCCGAAAGGTCGGGCACTGCATTCTCGATCAGCCCGCGCGACAAGCGCGACGTGGCGACGAGGTTCAGCCCGTGCTCTTGCGCGATCTCGGCGTGCAGCTCGCGCATCACATCGAAGTTCAGCTCGGAATAGCGGCAGATCGACAGGAACCGACCGTTGTCGATGCCGTGCTTGTCGACGATGAAATGGGCGTGCACATGGTCCGTGTCCTTGTGCACCGCCGCGACATAGCGCCAGACGTCGCCATAGTCGCCGGAACCGAAGACCTCTTGCCCCCATTCCCGGGCGATCGACTCGGCTTGGCCCACCTCGACTCCGCGTGGGAAACTCAGAACGATATGGTCGGTATGGCCGCGCTTCGGCGCTCCGCGCCAGGTCGAGGACCAGGTCTCGGCGACATGGGCAGCCTTCCTGGGATCGAAATCGCGCTCATAGCCCGCGAGATTGCACCAGGTGGCCTCAACCCCCTCTTCCCGGGCAACATAGTCCAGAAGCCGCTTCAACTCCTGCGGCGTACGAGCGCTGCCACCGGCGATGCGCTTGATCACCGACTGCCAACTGCGGGGCGCCCCGGCGTTGCGCAACAACCCGCGCGTCCGCCTTTCCTTCGGCGATCCGAGTCGACCCGTCGCCCCGCTGCCACCACCGCGCCCACGACGCTTGCCGTCCAGCACATGACCGAGGACTAGATCTTCGACGCTTGCCCGGGTCATGCTCTCTTCCCCTTCCCGGGTTCAACGGCACCAGAAAGGACAGCGCTGCCCTCTTCCGCCGAAAGACCTTGATGACTGCCGAGGGCTGCGAAGAGGAGAACCAGCCCTTCGGAAAGGTCATCGACCCGGCTTGCCACTTTGCGCACAAGGGCCGCGTCTCCCGGATTCCAGTTCAACTTGCCAACAGCTCCGAGCCGGGCGAGCTGGTTGAGATTGCTACCGATGGCCGAAAGCTCCCGCCTGGCCGCAGCGACGCCTGCCAGCTCGTCTGCCTGCAAGGCCAGATACCCGTTTGCCTGTTTGACCAGATGCCTCAATGCCTCGGAAACCGTCAGCCCTTTTGACCGGGCAACTGCCTGAAAGCCTGCCCGCTCCGCTTCCGTCACGCGGGTGATCAGATTCACCTCCAGCCTCTGCGCCTGGACGCGATCGAGTGCGCCCTTGAGACGGGAGAGGGATTGGCGTGACCGCCCCATGGCACGAGCGACAGAAGCCACGCTCTCCCCAGCCTTCAGCCGGGCTTCGGCGAAGACAATCTCGTCCTGGGAGAGGCGTTGCCGCGGCATGATGTCGTCGAACTCCTAGCGTAGTCGTTAGATATCTATAGTAATCGTCGCACATCATGTATCACACCATACCGTTCCCGCCAACCGTCCTCACCGGCCGGTTTCCGCTCCTCCGAAGAGGAGCCCGCGTGCGGAAACCGGACAGCCGGTGAGGACTCCATATGGCGTCATGGGTCGGCGGCTTGCCCGCCGACTGCATCCCTGCGCCCAGGCCTTCAGGCCTCCGCTGAACCGCGAGACCCATGGTCGAGCGCCTTGAAACACTGGGGATTTGCGGCCGTCAGGTGCATTTGAGAGCACGGTAGGACGCATATAGCTGGCCACCGTCTCTGCGGGACTGGACGGGGATTACCCGGGAAGTGGGAAGGGCAGGGAGGGCGGAGATAGTCCCCGAAATGCCAACCCGGCCTTTAGGCGTTGCGGGCAAGGTTTGCCTTGAAGCGTGCCGATATCGGCCACCATGTAAGGATGTGGCGGACGAGCCGCGAACCGGCAGACAGGCGGGCATGCCGACATGCAAGCAGGCAAAGCGGAGATCCCGGTGGACGTGCTTTGCTGGACTGCAGACGGGCCGACAGGCATCCAGCTTTCCCGTCGGGCAGGTGACCCGGCAAGCTGGCAGGCGGTCCAACATGCTCCTCTGCACCTAAGTTGCCAGTCAGACAGGCGGACGGTTTTGCAGGTCGGCCTGCTTCCATGCAAACCGGCATCCGGGCAGACATGCAAACAGGCAAACACGCAGTAAGGCAGGCAAGCTGGCATAGAGGCGCGCACCCAAGCCCTCTCACGCTGCGGCGCAGCACAGGTGAGACAAAATCTTCAATAAAGATGACTATTTGGGTAGGGGCGCTGCAACCGCAGGCACAACCCATTTGACCTTCTTTCAACCCTATGCCTAAACGGCGCGCCCGAAGGCGGAGCGGAATTGCCAGCACACACAATGGCTTCCCGCTGAACCTTCGTGCGACCTTGGGCCGGGGGGCGCGAGTTTCTCCGCGCGGTCCAAGGTCGGAAGACATTGTGATTGCGAAGGGTTGGTTGAATGCAAGTTATTACCATCGTGCAGACCAAAGGGGGCTCCGGCAAGACCACATCGGCCATGCTCATCGCCTCGGCCGCCCTCGATGCCGGACGGCGCGTCACCTTGTTCGATGGCGATGTAAACGCCCAATTGGGCCGTTGGCGCGACAGTTTCGAACTGGCGGCCTGGGATGCTGTGAAGAAGCCTGCGTGGCCCGAGGCACTGACGATTCTGTCGCCACCCGAGACTGTCGATGACCTGCTGGTCCTCTTGGAAGGGGAAGAACGGCGCGGCGTCGACATGGTGGTGATCGACACCCGGCCCGGAACGCATACCGACACCGAGGACTTCTGCCTGCTATCCGATCTGGTGCTGATCCCGGCGCGGCCCGTCTTCGCCGAGTGGGAGATGACCCACCGTGCCGTCCTGTGGATGGATGATCTGCGCGCCTCCATCGCCGAGGGCGAGCGGTTTCCTGCAGTGCGGGTTCTGGTCATGGATGCTGGGGCCAAGATCATTGATGCCGCGACCCGGGAAGGGGGCATGAGCCTTCTGCCAAAACGTGATCAGGATGTCCTGATGGAGATCCTGCAACTCGACCATCTCGATGTGATCGTGCCGCATTCCAAGATCCTCGAGCAGTTGGGCTTCCATGGGCCGCTTGGACCGGCTGCGGCGGCGAACGCGAGGACGCCGGGCGGTCGGCTGATGGCCGAGGCCATTACCCGGCAGATCGAAGTTGGCCGTCTCCTATTGGCCGGGATCGACGAGGCGGTCTCTGTATGAGGCGCTATCAGCTGCCACCCCGGGTAGCCCCGTCGCCGGCTGCGAGCGAGCCCGGCCATCAGAATGCAGCGGCTCGTTTGCGCTCCTCGCGTGAAGCGCAGGCGCGCCTTTTGGCAGAGCGGCGAAGCGAGGCAAGCACGGGCGAAGAAAGTGCCGTGAAGGGGGAGGGTCAGGAGTTCTCCGTCGCAGCGCCTGATCCGACGGGCGCGGATCGTGATGGGGACCATGCCGCCGGTGAGCAAGGTGCGACAGCTTCTGCTGCTGTGTCCCAGGCTCAGCCCGAGAAATCCCGGAAAGAGAAGCTGGTGGTAATGTTCCGCTTGGCGAACGCTGTCGAGCGCCGGATCGCAGGTCTTCCCGGCACGCAAGGCATGAGCAAAGACTATGTTCTGCGCGCGCTTACCAAGGAGGGCAGGGCGGCCTTGCGACGGTTTACCGGCGCCGAGCGGCTCGCGCCTTTCGTCGAGGGGGCCAAGGAGTTCCGAAAACTCACGGCCAGGGAAAGGACCGTTGGCGAGGCGATGACTGTCTATGTCCGGCTGGACGTCATCACGGCGATGCACGCAGCGCTGGAGGATCCCTGGATGATTGAGCCCCGGGCCACTGTGGTCGGCGCCTTCCTCGTCGCCATAGTGACGCGCCTCATTGAGGCGCGCCGGGCCGGGTGAAGTTCAAGATGCGGACAAGATATCTCCTCAGCCTGCGTTCAGTCGCAGGCCAGATCGGGCAAGGGTGCCGTCTCGAAGCTCAGGCTATCGCGCGCAGATACCACGGCGAATTCGCCGCCCGCCTTCACAATCGCCGCCATCTTCGCCCATTCGGCCGCATCGGCAGTCGCTTGCGCCGCTATGCCTTTGGCTACGACCAGCCGCGCTTGTTCGCCGCTTTTGGCCAGGAAAACCAAAGTGGCAGGCGACTTGTCCTTGGGCAGGTTGACCACGACTGCGCCATTGGGTGTCGGGCCGAAGACCCGGTCCGGATCGCAGATGATCCGCACAGCACCATCGCCGGACTTGAGGCTCAGGACTGGCAGGCCGCGCTCGGTGGTCTGGGTCCAGGCATCGAGGGCAAGTGCGGGTCCGGCAACAAAAAACAGCGACAGGGCTCCAAACAGGGGGAAGTGAACATGCATCGACGGACAAGCCTTTTTCTGAGGACGCGGCACCAACGAGAAACCGCTTATGCCCACATCAGATATGTCTTGATGGTCCCCTTGTCCACGACCCCGGCAGGCGTTCTGCAAATGAGGTGTTCCCGTGAGTGATGAGCGCGAATTTCAACTCATCGGCCGGGCTTGGGCCATCCAGGGTGAAGGTCGCGTACATTTGGGCGACCGCCACCGCAGGCAGGATGGCTCGATCATCATGACTTGGCACACCCCGCCGGATGACCATTGCGGAATCATAGTACTGGAGAACCTGGACGGGACATCGGGCGACGGATCAGCTTCCTGAATCCTTGGGCCCCCATCGATTCAAATTCCTGATTGGACGGAACAAGCGAGAGCGCGCATTCTTCCCCGGAGGAGGCGTCCCATGTCCTGCCAGCTGCTGCACCGTATCGACCCAGATCTCAACATGGCCCGGTTCTACCGGGTCGAGGTGACCTCTGACCTATTCGGCGCGGTCATCGTTGAACGGCGCTGGGGTCGGATCGGGGGCCGGGGGCAATGCCGGGCAGCGTCCTATCCATCGATAAGTTTGGCGGAAGCGGCGGCTTCAAGGCTGATCGGTGCGAAGGAACGACGCGGATACTGGTTGAGCGCCTGAACTCCATTCGAGAAGCGGCCCTTGTCCTGGCCGATTTTCTGGCCACAGTGAATTTTCTGGCGCGGCGAACGAAGCGGCCTTCAACGCAGCGCAGGTCAGTTTGTCAGTCGTGAGGCTCGTCGGCCCCATATTTGATCGACCCTAGAAACCTCAGGTCCAATTCCGGCTCGTCCCATTTCTCGGCGACGGACATCCATTTCTCTGTCAGATTCAGGAACTCGGGATCATCGCAGCCCATATGGAACGTATAGAGGCGGTTGACGATTTCCCGCATCAGATCCCGCATGAGGTCATCGTCGAAGTGGGAAACCTTCGACCACGGGATCTTCCTGCCATCGCCATCGAGGACGAACACATCAGAGTTGTCGCCGGTCCTGGTGATCGGGACAACCCCCGCATGCAGTGCTTCCAACCCGGTATTGCGTACGCACATCATGGCCATGAGCTTGGCCAGGCTGGCAGCGATGCGCTCTTTGTCCTTTGAGTTCATGAGGGCAGGTTACCCAAGACGGGCTGCGGATGCTATAAGATCAACGGGCAACCCCTTTGCCCAAGGCATCTGCGGGTCAGCGCAAGTCCTGTTGGAAAGCGCACGAAGTTGCCACCGAGTTGGCAATCAGCTACGGTGCTCCAATGGACCACCGAAGGAGAAGCCGAGGATGAGCGTACATAAGCAGAGTGTCAGCTTCACCGACGCGGCCTTCGCCTTTGCGCGCGAGTTGGTCGAGGCCGGGGAATACCCGAATGTCAGCGCTGCGGTCTCCGGTGAGATGGCCCGCGCCAAGGCCGCGAGGGAGCGCGAACGCATCCTGCTTGAAGCCGAGGTACAGCGTCGCTTGAGCCTGCCGCCCGACCAATGGGACCCGGTGGCGCCGCTGGACACTTTCACCTCTGGCGCCCGCAAGCACCTGGCCGCTCTCAGATCCGGCCCGAAAAACGGCACGCCGAATTCCTGATGCGTCAGAGCAAACATCCTCTGGTCGAACGAGACCTGATCGGCATCGTCGAACATATCGTGGAAACGACCCAGGGCGACTTCGACGCCGCCGCGCGTCGGCTCGACGAGGTCGACGACCTCATCCGCGACATTGCAGCGAACCCGGCGTCGGGAATGCGCCTTGCGGGGCCGCTTGAAGGATGGCTAGTCCGGCACGGCGGGCGAGGCCATCGCCTGACGATCGTGTTCAGGGCTGATCTTCAACGCGACGTGCTTCAGATCGCCCTTGTTGCCTTCGGCGGGCAGGACTGGGTGTCACTTGGCGCGGAAAGGAAGGGCTCTGAGTTCTAGACTCTCGCTTTTTATATTATTTTCAATGACTTATCAAAAGTCCGATAATTTTGATTATGTAATGTATTTCGTTGGAGTTGCGGCAGCCGACCTTAGAGGTGCAAATAGAGGATCTCTAGTCCTGTTGATCGGCCGAGATTTTACCCCACAACAGCCTGAAGATCTCAGCTTGGTAACGGGCATCCTGCAATGCGTCATGGGTGCCCACAAGCGTAGGCTTCAGAATTTCCGCCATCTTGCTGGACCGCGTGTCGCGCCAAGAGCAGCCTGTTGCGCCCATGTAGAGCGCCTTGATGTCAAGAGCGGTAAAGCCGAACGGATTTTCGCCTGTAAATCGATGGAAGTAGTAGTTCACGAAAGACCAATCGAACGGCGCATTAAACCCAAGGAAGACCAGCGTTTCACCAGGATCAGCCAATGTCGCCAGCCAGTCCAAGAAAGTCTTCATCGCTTCTGCGGGAGCGAGCCCTCGCTGGCTAAGGTCTTTCATCGAAAGCCCAGTAACCTCCAGCGCCTTCGCGTCGAACTTGTCGTTGATGGGTTTGACCTCCACGGTGAATCCGTTGTCAGGATCAAAGGCGGAGCAGGCACCGATCGACAGCAAGCTATACTCGCCGGGAATTGGGCCTGACGTCTCGACATCGACCGAGACGAATATTTCGCGAGCTTTAGTCATGAGATCAATGGCTCCGTGGGCACGAGCGTCGGGCGATTGCGGATCGCCTGCCAGTGTTCTATGAACGCGCGCCGCCGTTCGTCGGCGCTGCCGCTCGCCTTCCAATGATGACCAGCGAATGTAGTTATGTCGAACGGCAGGGAAGCCCCCTCCCGCACCGTGACCATGGTGGGCAGGCCCCGGCCAAGCGCATAGCCGAGCTCCAGAAAGCAGTTCGGCCGCGCGCCGGTGATATCGGCCAGCACGACACTGCTGCGATGCAGCTTGGCGAAGATCTCCTGATCGATTCGCGCGTGGTCAAAGGCCTGCCGGCCGTCGATGACGATCAGGCGATAACCGAGTTCGTGTTCGAGCACAGGCTTGGCAACGACATCGAAAAAGTCCTGGACGCTCGCATAATCCGCGTGGTCGGGATTAAGCAGGCGCACGGCAAAGGCCTTGGGTCGTTCTAGCGCTTCCAGCAGATCGATCAGGGCGGCGACGCGATCGGCGTTGCCCTGCCGTTTCGGAAAGCCTATTCGGTTGATCCAGTCATGCGCATCGCCGTCATCGGCGATCTGGAACAGGCGGCGAGTCTGCGCGCTCGAAAGACCAAAAGTATAGAGTCGGCGCGAACCCTTGCTTTCTGGGCAGAGGGGGAGGTTCAACGGGACGATCGGCTTGCCAGCGTCGTGATAGAGGTTTGCCAGATAGAGAACACCTTCATCGCCACCCAAGGTTATCAGAACGTCTCCGAAGCGGGCTTGAGCCTCCATGCGCTTGCTGTTCATATTCCAATGTGCGGCGCTCTCGATCTTGACCAACTGCGAGGCGCGCAACTCGTCCCACAGGTCGAGATAGGTCTCCGGGATCTGCTCCTCGGTCTTGTGGTGCTGCACAGCGACCACAAACGGTCCTGGCGCAGTTTGCGGGCGAAGCGCGAGACTGTCCCGGACGGTCTTCCAGACCAGCCAGTCGAAACAGACCGGCAGCCCGTCCACCGTTCGCGGCGGTTCGGCGTCGACGGGTATGACGAAGTTCGCGCCGCGTTTCACCAGTTCTTTGACTAGCAGCGCGACCAATTCACGAGCCGCTTCGACGTCAGCGGTCGGGGCGATAGCAAGATCATTGATCACGCTGCCGGAGAGCTGGATGCGGCGTCCGAACAGTGGAGATCGGGCCATTACTTGTCCTCCATGACTGGAGACGCATGCAGGGTGGACGCGATCGAAGTCAGGTCCGCGAAGCTCAAAGCGCGGTCGGGATAAGCCTTTGCGAGTGCGGCGGGGTATAGCCGGGTTCGGATATCGGAGTATGTCCAGGCCGGATGGCGATCCCGCGCGCCGGTCAGCCGCGTCAACTCGGCGAGTTGTGGTTGCGCAAGTCCAAGACCTGCAAGGTCCATCTGGAAAAGCTGCTGGCGCTCTGCATCACTGGGACGGCTGAACGTCTCGGTGATGGCAGCGCGACGGCGCAGTGCAGGGTCGAGAACCGACAGGCGATTGGTGCAGAGGATCACGACGATCCGTCCACCATATTGCCTGAGATCGTCGATCCCCTGGATCAAGGTGTTTACGGCCACCTTGTCCTCATGGTGGCTGTGATCCTGCGCGCGCGACGCCGCCAGACTGTCGCCTTCGTCGATGATCAGGATCGCGCGCCGGTTCTTGCCGGCCGACTGCGTGACCCTGCGGAATGCTTCGGCTATCAAGGTGCCCATTTCGCCGACCATTCCGTTGCCGCGCACCCGGTTCGACAGCTTGAACAGCATCGAATCCGAACTGCGGGCCTCGGCGACCAGACGATTGGCTATGCATTCCGCCATGGCCGTCTTGCCAGTTCCGACGTCGCCGTGGAAAATCACCAGAGGATACTGCTCGGCAACCAGATCGCACAGCGCGAGTTTCCCGTCATGATGTATTCTGTTCCAGTCGCCGAGTGCGCCGACATTCAGCAAGAGCCGAAGCTGGTCGTGAACGCGGACATAGCGCTGATCGAAGCCGAGCAGGTTCTTTTCACGCTTGGCCAGCGTATCGTTCGGAAGCGCGATTTCGCTGTCAAAAATGCTCGCCTGGCTCATGCGGCCCAATCCTTTCTCTGCATTCCGTAGGTGCTGCTGACATAGTTGCGGCCACCAGACGAGCTGAGGCTGGAGTGGCTTGTGTCCGCATTGGAAGCGGTCCAGCCCATCTTGAGCTTACTCCGCGTCGCTTCGCGGGCCGCGTTCGTGTATGCGTCGGTGTAGCTTATCACGATCCGCAGTTCGGCACCGGTGACACGCGGCCAAAGCACACCGCCGGGACGGCTGGTGCTCAGCGTTCCCGCGTCGGTATCAACATCGAAGCGAACGGCCTTCAGCTCGACGCCATTCTGCAGCAGGGTCACGTCCACCCAAGCGAGGTAGCCCGCCTTGGCTAGAACCTCGACATCATGGGCGTAATCGGCGGCCGTCTGAGGCGTCCACCCGCCGGTGCTGTCGGCGATCATGGCTAGATCTGCCTTCACGCGCCGAACGACGTTTTCGATATCGGTTGTCGTATAGGTAGCCGAAGCCGTTCTCGTCTGGCTCATGTCAGTCCTCCACCTTGAAACCCGGCCCGAAGACCTCTTTCCAGACCGCATCGTCATCCTCGACCGATGCGAAGTTCACCGTCTCCCATGCCTCCTGCGCCGCCGTGACGATCTCCTGCCGTTCAGCTTCGGAAATCCGGCTGGTGACGTTGTTGAAGCTGTAAACCGGATCGAGGATCACGACCGGGTCTGAGAACGAGCCGAGCGGAAGCGTGTTCTCGGGGAAGCTGATCTGATCTTTGAGGCCGGATTGAGCGATGTAGAGTAGGAAGTTGCGGAAACGCTGTTCGATGCTGCCTTCCTTGCCCTGGGTGGCGAGTACCTGCGCCATGATCAGCTCGATGGCGAAGGACTTGAGCGGCTTTATCTCTGCGTAGTTGCGCCATTTCTTTGCCATCCGGACCAGCGTGCGGAAATCGCCGTCCTGGTTCTTGCGGTCTCGCACGAACTGGATTTGGCAGGGCGCGCAGGTCTGGAT
>CAMFIX010000019.1 GCA_945952425.1 uncultured Pseudorhodobacter sp.
GATCATGCCTAGTCTCGTGGGCTCGGAGATGTGTATAAGAGACAGGGTGTAGGCACCGGATTTCACCGCGCCGCCGGGCTCTGGCGCCTGTTCGAAGACCGCGACCCGCTTGCCCCGTACCGCCAGATGCAACGCGCAAGCCAGCGCATTATGCCCCGCCCCGATCAGAACCGCGTCGAACTGGTTGACCATGGATTCTCCGACTCCGGCCTCTGCGCTGTTACGGGATATTTGCAAACGCATTTAAATCTGTCTAGCATGATTCCATGGATGCCGGAGAGAACCGGCGCGCGTTTCAGGGAGATCGAGATGACTTCAGCGGATGTTCTGACCTCGCTTGCGGGGATGTTGGCCTCGGGTGGGATCGAGGTTGTGGACTGCACGGGCGTTCTCGGGCCGGAGACGCCGCTCTTGAAGCTGCCGCCGGATTTCGCCCGCGACACGCCGCCGATCAAGATCCACCGGATCAGCGAATACGACAAGGACGGTCCCTTCTGGGCCTGGAACTGGCTGGAGCTGGGCGAGCATTCGGGCACCCATTTCGACGCGCCGCACCACTGGATCACCGGCAAGGACTACGCCGACGGCTATACCGACACGCTGCCCGTGCAGCGGCTGGTTGCCCCGGTCAATGTCCTTGATTTCGCTGCAGAATGTGGGGCGAACCCGGACTTTCTGCTGACCATCGACCATGTGAAGGCCTGGGAGGCCAAGCATGGCGCGATCAAGGCGGGCGAATGGGTCGTGCTGCGCAGCGATTGGGACAAGCGCGCGCATGACGAGGCGCTTTTCCTCAACGCCGATGCGACCGGGCCGCATACGCCGGGGCCGACGGCGGAGGTCATCCAATACCTTTTGGAGAAGGGCATCGTCGGTTGGGGCAGCCAGTGTATCGGCACGGATGCGGGGCAGGCCGGTGGCATGAATCCGCCCTTCCCGGCGCATAACCTCTTGCACAAGAACAATTGTTACGGGCTCGCGAGCCTCGCGAACCTGGATCGCCTTCCGCCGAAAGGCGCTATTTTGGTGGCGGCGCCCTTGAAGATCAAGAGCGGCACGGGCTCGCCGATCCGGGCCCTGGCGCTGGTCGCACGGTAAGGGCGATGCCGGATCACATCATCATCGGCAGCGGAATCAATGGCTTGGTCGCCGCTGCGCTTCTGGCGCTGAAAGGCCAAAGCGTTTTGATTCTGGAGCGGGAGGAGATGGCCGGTGGCTGTCTTCGCACCGCCGAGGTGACGCTGCCGGGCTTTCGGCATGATGTGATGGCGGCCACTTGGGTCTTGTTCATGACCTCTCCGGCGGGGGCCGCGCTTGGCCCTCACCTTGCGCGGCATGGGTTCGAATATTGCCATACGCCGCATCCGACGGCGGTCTTGCGGCCGGATGGAAGCGCGGTCGTGCTGACGACCAAGCGGGCAGAGAATATAAGCACTTTCAATGCGTTGTCGCCAGGTGATGGCGACCAACACGCCGCGGATGTGGGGGGGGTCGAGGCCGATGCACCGTTCCTCTTCGGGCTGCTCGGCGGCGCCTTGTGGTCTTGGCCGACGGCAAAATTGCTTTGGGGTCAAGTCCGGCGGCGGGGTTTGCGGGGGCTGGCGACCTGGTTCGGAACTGCCCTGGTCCCGGCGCGCGGCTGGTTGGAGACCTCGTATCGCAGCCCGCTGATCCAGGCACTTTACGCCCCATGGGTGCTGCACTGCGGCTTGACGCCCGAGAGCAGTTATTCCGGGCAGATGGGCAAGGTGATCGCCTTCGCGCTGGAAGCTGCCGGAGCGCCGGTGGTGAGGGGCGGCTCCGGCAAGGCGGTCGAGGCGTTTTTGGGCCTGATCCGCGAGAAGGGCGGCGAGGTCCGCACGGGCGCCGATGTCGATCGGATCACTGTGAAGGACGGGCGCGTCACCGGCGTAACCCTTTCGAATGGCGAGGAAATTCGGGCGAACTCGGTCCTCGCCTCGGTCGCGCCCGGCCAGCTGATGACCCGCTTGCTGCGCGGCGTAAACCTGCCGGAAGACAAGGCTGCAGCGCAGAATTTCCGTCATGGACGCGGCAATTTCCAGCTGCATTATGCCCTTGATCGACCGCCGGAATGGCTGACGCCGGGGCTCGACAAGGTGGCGCTGATTCATCTGTCCGAGGGGATCGATTCGGTCTCGAAATCGGCCAACGAGGCAGAGCGTGGTATGTTGCCAGCGGCTCCGACAATCTGCGTGGGCCAACCCGCCACGATGGACCCGACTCGCGTGCCGGAAAGTAAGTCGTTGCTTTGGCTTCAAATTCCAGATGCGCCGCGCAGCATCAAGGGCGATGCTGCGGGTGAGATCAGCGGAGACTGGGATGCGGCGCGCGAGGCCTTTGCCGACCGAATCGAGGCGATTCTCGCCCGTCACATACGCGATTTCGACAAGATCAAGCTCGCGCGGAAGGCCTATTCGCCCAAGGATCTGGAGGAGCTGAACATCAACCTGGTCGGCGGCGATCCCTATGGTGGGCTCTGCTCGGTCGATCAGTTCTTCCTGTTCCGTCCCTTCCCGCATTCCACTAATGGCGTGAACGCGCTGAAAGGGTTCACCCATATCGGGGCCTCGACCCATCCGGGGCCGGGTCTGGGCGGCGGGTCGGGCTATCTCGCGGCAAAAAGGCTAGGCGCATGAATGACTTGACCCGTCCTTCCAGCCTGGGCGAGATCGGGCTGATGAATTACGCGCCCTATCTGATGAATCGGATCATGGGGCGCTACAACACGTCGCTGCGCGAAGAGATGGTGGGCCTTGGGCTGACGACGCCGAAAATGCGGGCGTTGGCGGTCCTGTCGGTGAACGATGGGTTGCTGATTCGCGAGCTGGC
Source organism: uncultured Pseudorhodobacter sp. (assembly GCA_945952425.1). Classification (GTDB taxonomy): domain Bacteria; phylum Pseudomonadota; class Alphaproteobacteria; order Rhodobacterales; family Rhodobacteraceae; genus Stagnihabitans. The sequence continues at coordinate 2,851 of CAMFIX010000019.1, forward strand.
GATTTACGCCATCGTCGATCCTTCCACGCTGTCGCGTGCCCTCGACCAGCTCGGCGAGGGCGGGCTGATCAGGCGCGAGGCCGATGCGGCTGACAGCCGGGCGACGAGGGTCTTCATCACCGATGCCGGGCGTGTGGTTTTCGAAACGCTTTGGCCGCGCATGGCCGAGGCGCATGCGCGCATCTTTAAAGGCATTCCGGAGGATGAGCGCCGGGCCTTCGTTGGTACGCTTCAGAAAATGCTGACAAATATCCGCAAGCACGAGATCTGACATGGCAGAGCGCAGCTTCAAGGCCGAGGTCGAAACGCTTCGTCTGGGCGAAGGCGAGACCTTCACGGGCGAGGGCATCCTCGCCATTACCAAAGCGCTTTTGGAAAGTGGCGTGGGTTATGTCGGCGGCTATCAAGGTGCGCCGATCAGCCATCTGATGGACGTTCTGGCTGATGCCGAAGAGCTGCTGACCGAATATGGCATCCGCTACGAATCCAATGCCAACGAGGCTGCAGCCGCAGCGATGCTTGCGGCCTCCGTGCATTACCCGATCCGCGGCGCTGTCGCTTTCAAAGGGCCCGTCGGCGTCAATGTCGCCTCGGATGCGCTGGCGAATCTGGCCTCCTCCGGTGTCACTGGCGGGGCCATGGTGATCGTCGGCGAGGATTATGGCGAAGGCGCTTCGATCATGCAGGAGCGCAGCCATCCCTTTGCGATGAAAGCACAAATGTGGCTGCTGGACCCGCGGCCCAACCTGCCCTCGATCGTGAAGATGGTCTCCGACGGCTTCGATCTGTCGGAGGCGTCGAACACGCCGGTCATGCTGATGGTGCGCATCCGCTCGTGTCACGTGACGGGCAGTTTTCGCACCCGCGACAACCGCCGTCCCGCGTTGACGGTGGCCGAGGCGGTGGCTTCGCCGCGCAGCGATTTCTCGCGCGTCGTCCTGCCGCCGATGTCCTTCGCGCATGAGCAGGACAAGGTGAAAAACCGCTGGCCCGCCGCCGAAAAGTTCATCCTGGAACGTGGGTTGAACGAGCGGTTCGGGCCGGATGCGCCCCTTGGCATCGTGGTCCAGGGCGGCATGTACAATGGCCTGATCCGCGCCTTGCAGCGCCTTGGCCTCGCCGATCTGCATGGCGAAACCCAGGTGCCGATCTATGTGCTGCACGTAACCTACACTCTGATTGCAAAGGACTTTCTGGAGTTCTGCGAGGGCAAGGCCGTCGTTCTGGTCATCGAGGAAGGCCAGCCGGAGTTCATCGAGACCCAGCTTGGCAGCTATCTTTACCGTGCTGGCAGCCGTGTGAAACTGCATGGCAAGGGCCTCTTTCCGATGGCCGGCGAGTACACCGGCGCGGTCATGCTTTCTGCGGTCGAGGGCTTTCTCCGCGCTGCAGCGCCGGAGATGCTTCCCGCCGTTGTGCGCGCGCCGAATATCGACCGGCCGGCGATCCCGGATCTCAGCAAAACCGTCCCGATCCGTCCGCCCGGTTTTTGCACCGGCTGCCCGGAGCGCCCGATTTTCGCTGCGATGAAACTGGTCGAACGCGAGCTCGGCAAGCACCAGATCGCGGCCGATATCGGTTGCCATCTTTTTGCAAGCCTGCCGCCCTTCGAGATCGGCGGCGCGACGATGGGTTACGGGCTGGGGCCCGCGGCGAACGGCGCTTTCGACGGCGGAGGCAAGAAGCGCCCGGTCGCCATTATCGGCGACGGCGGGTTTTGGCACAACGGGTTGAGCTCTTCGTTTACCAATATGGCCTTCAACAAGTCGGACGGCCTGGCCATCATCGTCGACAATTATTACTCCGCGGCGACCGGCGGCCAGGATGTGATGTCGTCTCGGGCCGAGAATGCCTCGAAGGCTACGAAGAATCCGATCTCCAAAGCCTTGAATGGCATCGGAATTTCCTGGGTGCGGCAGATCGACCGGACCTATGACGTGGCCAAGATGCGCGATACGATCCGCGAAGCGTTAACGACGCCAGAGAAGGGGCCGAAAGTCATCGTCGCCTCTTCGGAGTGCATGCTTAACAAACAGCGGCGCGAAAAGCCCCTGACGCAGGCCGCGATCAAGGAGGGGCGCCGTGTCGAGGCGCCGCGATTTGGCGTCGATGAAGACATTTGCACGGGCGATCACGCCTGTATCCGGCTGTCGGGCTGCCCGTCTTTGTCGGTCAAGCGGCTGGACGATCCGTTGCGCGACGACCCCGTTGCCTCCATCGACCAGTCTTGCGTCGGCTGCGGCAACTGCGGAGAAGTCGCCGAAGCCGCCGTGCTTTGCCCGTCGTTCTACCGGGCAGACGTGGTGCACAACCCCTCACCCCGCGAATCTCGCCGCGCAGCATTCCGCAAGCGCATCATCGCCTGGCTGCAATCTCGCCGCGACCGCAACCGTTTGAGCTTCGAACTGTCATGACCATGCAGGAACCGCGACGTGCGGGCATCATCAAGCTTGCCGTGCTGGCCGTGGGCGGGCAGGGCGGTGGCGTTCTGACCGGCTGGATCGAGGCTCTGGCGCGCGCCAATGGCTATGTCGCGCAGGCGACCTCGGTGGCTGGCGTGGCGCAGCGAACGGGGGCTACGGTCTATTATATTGAAATGGCTCCAGAAACGGGGAAGCCGCCTGTGTTTTCGCTGATGCCGGCCGCGGGCGATGTCGATGTGATGATAACGGCCGAGCTAATGGAGGCGGGCCGGTCGATCCTCCGCGGTTTTGTGACGCCGGATCGGACGACGCTGATCACCTCGACCCATCGCGCGCTGGCCGTGTCGGAAAAGATGACGCCGGGCGACGGGATCGCCTCCTCCGAGGAGGTGCTGGCCGCCGCCGAAATTGCTGCGCGGCGCGTGGTGGCGGCGGATTATGATGCGATGGCGATCCGCAATGGTTCGGTGATTTCGGCATCGCTCTTCGGCGCTTTGGCGTTTTCCGGCGTTCTGCCCTTCCCGCGCGAGGCCTTCGAGGCGGCAATTCGCACCGGCGGCAAGGGCAGCGAGGCTTCGCTGCGGGCTTTCGCTGCGGCTTTTGAGACGGCACCCGTTGCCGCCGCGGCGCAGAAATCGGCGCCTGTCGTGAAGGGCCCGGCGCATCTGATGGAGGCCTGGCAGAAGCTGGAGGCGCGTGTGACCGCGATGCCGCCCGCCATTGCCGAGCTTGCGCTTCCGGGGCTGAAGAAGGTCGTCGATTTCCAGGATCTCGCCTATGGTCAGGAGTATCTTGATCGGCTGGGGCAGGTCCAGGCGCGGGATCGCGCCCCTTGGGCCCTCTCGCGCGAGGCGGCGAAATATATCGCCAATGCAATGGCTTACGACGACATTCTGCGCGTCGCCGACCGCAAGACCCGCGCCACCCGCTTCAGCCGTATTGCCGAAGAGATGCGCCTGAAGCCGGGTAATCTCTTGCATCTGACCGAGTTCTTTCATCCCCGCGCCGAGGAGCTGACGAGCCTGATGCCTGCAAATTTCGGCGCCCGGATGCAGGCCGATCCGGTTTGGATGGCGCGGATCGACCGTTGGTTCGGCAAGGGGCGGCGGATGCGGACCGACAGTTTGCCAGCGTTCCTCATGCTGCACCTGCTCGGAGGGGCACGGGCGTGGCGGCGGAAAACCTTGCGGCACCGGCAGGAACAGGCCCATCTGGAGGCCTGGCTGGCGACAGCGCTTTCGCAGCTGCAGCACTACGACCTCGCCGTGGAACTGATCCGGTGCAGGCGGTTGGTCAAGGGCTATTCCGACACGCATGTTCGCGGCTTGTCGAAGTTCGACCGCGTGGTTTCGACCTCTTTGCGGCTTGCCGGGCGGGAAGATGCGGCGGATTGGTGTCGGCGTTTGCGCGAGGCGGCGCTGCAGGATGAAGAGGGTCGGGCCCTGCAGGGCGCCATCAGGACGGTCGAGAGCTTTCTTTAAGCATCGGCGCGGCGATGTAGCGCGTTTTCAGGGTAGCGGGGGCCTTGGCTTCCAGGTCGTTCAGCATCGCAACGACTTTGGCCGCACCATGTTGTTGCAGCGCAGCAAAAGGTCCAAGCGGGAAGTTCAGGCCGAGGCGCATGGCGGTGTCGATGCCCTCGGCAGTCACGCCGCCTTCGGGCAAAAGCCAGGCCGCTTCGTTGACCAAAGTGCTTTCAATTCGCAAGCTGATCTCGGCGTTTTCACGTGGCTCAATCGGCCCCGAAATGAACCCCTTGCCAGCCTTCTGGCCAAGCGCACCCGAGGCAACTTGGGCCTTCAGCGCCGCAAAGACGTGATAGCGTGGATGATGGTTCATGGCGGCCGAGAGACCTTCGGTCGCGGCCAGGTTGATGTCGGCGCCGATCAGGTCGATCAGGGCGAATGGGCCCAGTCGATAGCCCGCGGCCAACATGGCCGCGTCGATTTCCACCGCGTTTCGCCTCTCTTCCAGCATCGCGAGGGCCTCGCCGTAATAGGGCCGGGCGCAGCGGTTGACGATGAAGCCAGGACGGTCGGGCGCCTGGATGACGACCTTTCCCGCGGCCTCGGTCAACTGCCGGGCGAGGGTCAGGGCCTGGGGTGAAGTCGTGGCGTGAGGGATCAGCTCCACGAGTCTCATCGCCGGGGCAGGGTTGAAGAAATGCAGGCCAAGCAATTGGTTGGGCCGCGTCAGCCCAACAGAGATGGTGCCGACCGACAGCGACGACGTGTTCGTCGCAAGCACCGCATTCGGCATCACCTCTTGCAGCGCGGCAAAGACGGCTTGCTTCACGGCCAGGACTTCGGCAACTGCCTCGATGGCCAAGTCGCAAGGCCCGAGGCGCGCAATATCCTCCACCACCTCCAGCCGCGCGACGGTCTCGGCGGCTTCCGCGGCGCTCAGGCTGCCCTTTGCGACACGCGGTGCCAGCGCCGCTTCAAGCCGCGCCCGGGCGGTCTCGCGCGCGGCCGCGACCTGGTCGGTGGCCCGCACTTTGTGCCCCGCTTGCGCATAGACCTGTGCGATGCCGAGCCCCATGGCACCGAGGCCAACGACGGCGATGGTCATTTTCCCTTGAACTCCGGCTTGCGTTTCTCGCGGAAGGCGCGGATGCCTTCGGCCTTGTCGGTGCTGTCCAAAAGCGCTTCGAATACTCCCCGCTCGACGTCGAAAGCCAGGGCGGCTTCACTGGCCACGAGGGCCGTTTTCGCTGCAGCCAAAGCAAGCGGTGCGCGGCGCGAAAAGCGCTGTGCGAGGTCATCGCCAAAGGCCAGCGCATCCTCGGCGCGATAGGCGGCGATGCCCCAGTTTTCTGCGGTTGCAGCGTCGATGATCTCGCCAGACAATACCATCCGCGTCGCCCTCGCCCGACCGGCCAAGGCGAGCAGCCTTTGGCCGCCGCCCGCACCCGGAATGAGTCCGAGATTGGTCTCCGGCAGACCAAGCTGTGCCGTCGGGCCCAACACCATCACATCGGCCATCAACGCCAGCTCGAACCCCCCGCCGAGCGCAAAGCCTTCGACGGCGGCGATCAGCGGTTTCGGAAAGGCCCGGATCGCGGCCCAATGGGTTTTCCTGGGATCGACCGCCCCTTCGGCGGAGGATTTCCCTTCGATTTCCGTGACATCGGCCCCGGCTGCAAAGTGCCCGCCCGCGCCGCAAAGCACCACGGCCCGGCAACTTTCATCCTGAGACAGCGCGGACAGAGCCTCCGCCAGCGCGGCCAACAAAGCCGTGTTCAGCGCGTTTTTCACAGCGGGCCGGTTCAGCACGATCCGCACCCAGCCGGGATTTTTTTCGATCAGCAGGTCCATGCTGCAATCTTCTCATGCCGTGAAAATTTTTCAAGCCCGAAATTTCAAGCTTGAAATTGTTTCGGTGACCTGCGACGATTCGGCAAGGCAAAGGGAGTCCGACCATGAAGATTCTGTGTCTCGGCGGCGGTCCGGCGGGGCTGTATTTCGCGATTTCGATGAAACTGCGCGACGCTTCGCACCAGGTGACGGTGCTGGAGCGCAACCGGGCCAATGACACGTTCGGCTGGGGCGTGGTTCTCTCTGACGATGCGCTGAGCCGGATGGCGAAGAACGATCCGGTCTCGACCCAGGCGATCCGCGAGCATTTCGCCTATTGGGACGACATTGCCGTGGTGCATGACGGGGTGCGGACGGTCTCGGGCGGGCATGGTTTCGCGGGCATCGGGCGCAAGCAGATGCTGATTTTGCTGCAAGCGCGTGCGCGCGAGCTGGGTGTCGATCTGCGCTTCGAGACCGAGTTCAAATCGGCCGAGGAATACAAGGCGGATTACGACCTGGTCGTGGCCAGCGACGGCATCAATTCTGCAGTGCGGCGCGAATATGCCGAGGTCTTCCAGCCCGACATCGACCTGCGGCGCTGCAAGTTCGTCTGGCTTGGCACGCATCAGAAATTCGACGATGCCTTCACCTTCATCTTCGAGAAAACCGCCCATGGCTGGGTCTGGGCGCATGTCTACCAGTTCGACAAGGACACCGCGACCTTCATCGTCGAATGTCTGCCAGAGACTTGGAATGCTTGGGGTTTCGAGCATATGACCAAGGAGGAAACCGTCGAGACCTGCCGCAAAATCTTCGCGGCGCATCTCGGCGGGCACGAGTTGATGTCGAATGCGGCGCATCTGCGCGGCTCGGCGGTCTGGATGCAGTTTCCGCGCATCATCTGCGGCACCTGGTATCATGACAACGTCGTTCTGATGGGCGATGCGGCTGCGACCGGGCATTTTTCGATCGGTTCCGGCTCTCGGCTGGCCTTCGATTCTGCGATCGCATTGGCGGAGTTTCTGCACTCCGAACCCACGATGGAGGCGGCCTTCCGTCGCTATCAGGACGAGCGTCGGGTCGAGGTGCTGCGGCTGCAGTCCGCGGCCCGCAACTCGCTGGAATGGTTCGAGCAGGTCGAGCGCTATCTCGACCTTCCCGCCCCGCAGTTCGCCTATTCCCTGCTGACCCGCAGCCAACGGATTTCGCACGAAAATCTGCGCCTGCGCGACCCGAAATGGCTGCGTGCGACCGAGGATTGGTTCCAGGCCCAGGCGGGCGGTCAGCCCGGCCGCATGCCGATGCTCGCCCCGTTCTCGCTGCGCGGCATGGCGCTGAAGAACCGCGTCGTGGTCTCGCCGATGGCGCAGTACAAGGCGGTCGATGGTTGCCCGACGGACTGGCATCTGGTGCATTACGGCGAGCGCGCCAAGGGCGGCGCGGGGCTGGTCTATACCGAAATGACCTGCGTTTCGCCGCAGGGCCGCATCACGCCGGGCTGCCCCGGGCTTTATGATGCTGCGCATGAAAAGGCCTGGAAACGGATCGTCGATTTCGTCCATGCCGAGACCTCCGCCAAGATTTGCTGCCAGATCGGGCATTCCGGCCGCAAGGGCTCGACGCAACTGGGGTGGGAGGAGGGCGATGCGCCGCTTGCCGCCGGCAATTGGGAGACGCTCGGCCCCTCGCCCATCGGTTGGGGCACGAACCCGGCCCCGCGCGAGATGACCCGGGCGGAGATGGAGGCGGTGACGGCGCAATTCGTGGCCGCAACCGAGATGGCGAAACGGGCGGGCTTCGACATGATCGAACTGCACGCTGCGCATGGTTACCTGCTGTCTTCCTTCATTTCGCCCGCCTCGAACCGGCGCAGCGATGCCTATGGCGGCAGTCTGGAGAACCGTCTGCGCTGGCCGTTGGAGGTTCTGGCGGCGATGCGCGCCGCTTGGAACGGGCCGCTGTCGGTGCGAATCAGCGCAACGGATTGGTTGGGCGATCAAGGGGTTACGCCGGATGAAGCGGTCGAGGTCGCCAGGGCTTTCGCGGCTGCTGGCGCCGATATCATCGACGTTTCGGCCGGCCAGACCTCTCCGGATGCGCGGCCCGTCTATGGGCGGATGTTCCAGACCCCTTTCAGCGACCGCATTCGGAACGAGGCGGGGTTGGCGACCATGGCGGTCGGCAATATCACCGAGGCCGAGCAGGTGAACCAGATCCTCCTGGCGGGCCGTGCTGACCTCGCCTGTCTCGCCCGGCCGCATCTGGCCGACCCCTATTGGACCTTGCATGCTGCACTTGCAGCAGGGCAGGAAGAGGCCTGGCCCTTGCCATATCTCGCCGGGCGCGACCAGGCCAAGCGCTTGATGCAAAAGGCATCGGAGGCGATCCGGGTATGAAGGGCAAGCGGGTTCTTGTCACCGGCGGAGGCTCGGGCGCGGGGGCGGACCTCGCCTTGGGCTTTGCCCATGCGGGGGCCGAGGTGGTGATCTGCGGCCGCAGGTTGGCCGCGCTGGAGACCGTCGCTGCGCAGCATCAAGCGATCCGCGCCTTGCCCTGCGACGTGACCGATGAAGCCTCGGTCCAGGCGCTTTTCGCGGCCGCCGGGCGCTGCGATGTCGTCGTCGCCAATGCCGGTCAGGCCGATTCCGCGCCCTTGCATAGGACTTCGCTCGACCAGTGGAACGCGATGCTGGCCGTGAACCTGACAGGGGTTTTCCTGAGCTTTCGCGAGGGGTTACGGCAGTTCGACGGTTGGGGGCGGTTGATCGCCGTGGCCTCGACCGCGGGGCTGAAGGGCTATGCCAAGGTCGCGCCCTATGCGGCGGCAAAGCATGGCGTGATGGGCCTCGTGCGCTCGCTCGCGCTGGAGGTTGCGAAGGGTCCGGTCACCGTGAATGCGATCTGCCCGGGGTTTCTCGACACCGACATGACGGCGCAATCCATCCGCGTGATCGTCGAAAAGACCGGCCGCAGCCCGGCGGAGGCGCGCGTTGCCTTGGAGGGCCTGTCGCCGCAGAACCGGCTTTACCAGCCGGCGGAGGTGACCTCCGCGGCCCTTTGGCTCTGCAGCGACGGCGCCTCGGGCGTGAACGGCCAGGGCATCGCCATTTCGGGGGGCGAGACATGAGCGACCCGCTCTCGAAACGTCGGTTGAAACTGTGGATCAGGCTCCTGGGCGTCACCCGTGCCGCCGAGGGCAGCCTGCGCGAGTTTCTTCGCGTCAAGCACGACACCACCCTGCCGCGCTTCGATGTGATGGCCGCGCTCTACCGTCGTCGCGACGGCGTGACGATGAGCGAGCTGAGCCGTATGCTTCTGGTTTCAAACGGAAATGCGACGACAGTGGTCGACCGGCTGGAGGCCGATGGCCTGGTGCGGCGCACACCGTCCGAGGCCGATCGGCGCACGGTTTTCGTGGCGCTGACACCCGAGGGGCTCGCCCTTTTCGAAGGGCTCGCCGCCGAGCACGAGGCCGAAGTCGCGCGAATTTTCGCAGCCCTCTCGGAGGCCGATCTCGAAGCCATGACCGACATTCTGAAACGCGCCGGAGGGGCATGATGGAACTCGCCACACTGCAGCCGCAGCATTTTCTTTTGCAGGTCGAAAACCGCATCGCGACGATCCGCCTGAACCGGCCGGAGCGCAAGAATCCGCTGACCTTCGAAAGCTATGCCGAGCTGCGCGACACGTTCCGCGCCTTGCCCTATGCGACGGATGTGGATGTGTTGATCCTGGCCTCGAACGGCGGGAATTTCTGCTCGGGCGGGGATGTGCATGACATCATCGGGCCGCTGGTCGCGATGGATATGAAGGCGCTTCTGGCCTTTACGCGGATGACAGGCGACCTGGTCAAGGCCATGATCTCCTGCGGAAAACCGATCATCGCGGCGGTGGAGGGCATCTGCGTCGGCGCGGGGGCGATCCTTGCGATGGCCTCGGACCTGCGGCTGGCGGCGCCTTCGGCGAAATGCGCTTTTCTCTTCACCCGCGTCGGCCTTGCCGGCTGCGACATGGGCGCCTGCGCCATGCTGCCGCGGATCATCGGGCATGGGCGGGCGGCGGAATTGCTCTATACCGGCCGCGTGATGCGGGCCGAAGAGGGCGAGCGCTGGGGTTTTTGGAACGCGCTTCATCCGGGCGAAGAGCTTGAGAATGCTGCGCAAGCATTGGCGCGGCAGTTGGCCAGCGGGCCGGTCTTTGCCCATGGCATCACCAAGACCCAGCTGAACCAGGAGTGGAACATGGGGCTGGAGCAGGCCATCGAGGCCGAGGCCCAGGCGCAGGCGATCTGCATGCAGACGCGCGACTTCGAACGCGCCTATCATGCCTTTGTCGCCAAAGAGCAGCCGGTTTTCGCAGGGGATTGAATTCGCAATGAAAAACTCCGTTCCTTGTCCAGGATCAGCGCGATGAGCGACCGCAGTTTCCTGGACTGGCCCTTCTTCGAACCGCGCCACCGCGAGATGGCCGAGGCGCTGGAAAGCTGGTGCGTCGCGCATCTTCCCGTCGATCACCACGACGTCGATGCCGCCTGTCGCAGCCTTGTCGCTGCGCTGGGGCAGGGCGGCTGGCTGCAGCATTCCGGCGCGGCGGCGGGCGAGAATCTGGACGTGCGCAGCCTTTGCCTCTTGCGCGAGACCTTGGCGCGGCACGACGGGCTCGCGGATTTTGCCTTTGCGATGCAAGGGCTTGGCATGGGCGCGGTCTCGCTTTTCGGGACGGCGGAGCAGCAGGCTTGGCTGGATCGGACGCGCCGCGGCGCAGCGATTGCGGCCTTTGCGCTGACCGAGCCCGCCTCGGGGTCCGATGTCGCAGCGACCGCCACCACGGCGGTCCGGACGGCCGAGGGCTGGCGTCTCGACGGCGAAAAGACCTGGATTTCCAACGGCGGCATTGCCGACATTTACACCGTCTTCGCCCGGACCGGCGAGGCCCCCGGCTCCCGCGGTCTTTCCGCCTTTCTGATGCCCGCCGACAGCCCCGGCCTTTCGGTCGTGGAGCGGCTGGAGACCATCGCGCCCCATCCGCTTGCGCGGCTGAAGCTGGACGGGGTTCAGCTGCCGCAGGAGGCGCTGATCGGCACGGCGGGGGAGGGGTTCAAGCTGGCCATGTCGGTGCTCGATGTGTTCCGGTCGACCGTCGGTGCGGCGGCGCTCGGCATGGCGCGGCGGGCGCTGGACGAGGCGCTGCAGCGCGTCAAGACCCGGCGCATCCAGGGCGCGCCGCTCGCCGATCTGCAGCTGGTGCAGGGGCATCTGGCCGATATGGCGCTGAAGATCGACGCGAGCGCGCTTCTGGTTTACCGTGCGGCCTGGGTCAAGGACATGGGCGCCCCCCGCGTCACGCGCGAGGCCGCGATGGCCAAGCTTCATGCCACCGAGGCCGCGCAGGAGGTCATCGACATGGCGCTGCAGCTGCATGGCGGCGAGGGGGTGCGCTCGGGCAGCGTGGTCGAACAACTTTACCGGGAAATCAGGGCCTTGCGCATATACGAAGGCGCCTCCGACGTGCAGCGTGTCGTCATCGCGAGGGCCCTGTCATGACCTGGCATCGGCAGATCCGCGTCGAGTTCAACCATTGCGACCCGGCGGGCATCGTCTTTTACCCGCGCTATTTCGAGATGACCAACTCGCTCTGCGAGAACTTTTTCCGCGAGGAAATCGGCATCTCTTACGCCGAGATGATGGCGCAGGGCATCGGCGTGCCGACCGTGCGGATCGACTGCGACTTCCGCGCCCCCTCGCGCCTGGGCGAGTTGCTGGACTGGACGCTGGTCGTGACGCGGCTCGGCGAGACCTCCGTCACCTTCCGCGCCGAGGTCGAAGGCCGCCTCTCGATCCGGCTGACCCTCGTCTGGCTCGGCCCCGACTTCCGCCCGACCCCCTGGCCCGCCGCCTTCCGCAGCCGCCTCGCCGCCCATCAGGAGACGCCATGAGCCCGCATGAATTCCTTCACCCCGCGCATTGGAAGCCCGCACTCGGCTATTCCAACGGTGTCGCGGCCAGCGGTCGGATGATCTTTACCGGCGGTATCATCGGCTGGAATGCTGCGCAGCAATTCGAGACCGACGATTTCGTGGGCCAGGTCGAACAGGCGCTGACCTCGATCGTGGAGGTTCTGGCCTGCGCCGGGGCGGGGCCCGAGCATCTGGTGCGTCTGACCTGGTATGTCACTGACAAGAAAGAATATTTGGCCTCGTTGAAAGAGCTGGGCCAGGCCTATCGCCGTGTCATCGGCAAGCATTTTCCCGCCATGGCCCTGGTGCAGGTCGTGGCGCTGGTCGAAGATCGGGCCAAGGTCGAGATCGAGGCCACCGCCGTTCTGCCCTGACCCGAGAGGAGGTCCGAAGATGCCGCACGTCCTTCCCCTCTGCCGTCCCGCCGGCTGGATCGCGGCCTGGCGCCGCACCGGCGCCCTGTCCGGCCTCAGCCGGAGGTCTGCGCTTTCCTGAACCCCTTCCCTTCAGAGAAAGCTGATCCAATGACCTACGACCCTACCCCCGACGGCGCCGAGATGAACTTCCGCGAGAAGATGTCTTACGGCGATTACCTGCAGATCGACCGCATCCTCACCGCGCAGGCGCCGCTCTCTTCGGCGCATGACGAGATGCTCTTCATCATCCAGCACCAGACCTCCGAGCTCTGGATGAAGCTCGCGCTTTACGAACTTTCTGCGGCGCGGCGCGCGATTGCCGCGGATCGCACGGCGGAGGCCTCGAAAATGCTTGCCCGCGTCGCGCGGATTTTCGAGCAGCTGAATTCTGCCTGGGACGTACTGCGCACGATGACGCCCTCGGAATATACCGCCTTCCGCGACGATCTCGGCCAGTCCTCGGGCTTTCAGTCCTGGCAATACCGGCTGATCGAATATGCGGTCGGCAACCGGAATGCCGCGATGCAGAAACCGCATGCGCATCGGCCGGACCTGATGGAGAAGCTGGCGGACGAACTCGCCCGCCCCTCGCTTTACGACGAGGCGCTGCGGCGGCTTGCGCGGCTTGGCTTGGCCGTGCCGGAGGCCGTTCTCGCCCGGGATGTCTCGCAGCCCTGGACGCTGAACGAGGATGTCATCGCGGTCTGGGCCGAGGTCTACCGCGACCCTTCCGCGCATTGGGAGGCCTATGAGATGGCCGAAAAGCTGGTCGATTTCGAGGATTACTTCCGTCGCTGGCGCTTCAACCATGTCACGACGGTGGAGCGTGTGATCGGCTTCAAGCGCGGCACCGGGGGGACGGCGGGGATTTCCTACCTGCGGCGGATGCTGGAGGTCGAGCTGTTCCCCGAGCTTTGGCGTGTCAGAACCGTGCTGTAAGATCAAAGCCTTGCGCGCAAGGCGACCCATGAGGAGGAACCCATGCTCGGACCGTCCGGCCACGTTGACAGCTTCACCCGCGACCGCCTGCCGCCTGCCGAGCGATGGCCGGAGCTGCCGCTCGACGGCTTC
>CAMFIX010000020.1 GCA_945952425.1 uncultured Pseudorhodobacter sp.
GCCCTACGTTGAACGGGGTAGGGCGGGATTGATCCCGCCCTATATCTTGCCCAGCAAAGCCGCCGTCGGCCAGCCATCTGCAGGCAGCCCCGCCTTGGCCTGCTCTTTCTGCACCGCGGCCCGTGTCGCGGCCCCCAAGACCCCGTCGATCTTGCCGACATCATAGCCCTTCGCCGCCAAGGCCTTCTGCAAGGCCTTCATCTGGTCGGCCGACAGGCCGGGCTCGGGCTGGCCTGGATCATAGGCGCTCGCCCCCTCGATCCTTGTCGCGAAATAGGCCGCCGTCGTCACATAGACGAAGCTTTTGTTCCACTCGAACAAGACCTTGTAATTCGGATAGGTCAGGAAAGCCGGCCCCTTCCTCCCCATCGGCAGGATCAGGCTGGCGGGCAGGTTCGCCAGTTTCCCCTCCTTCGCGCGCACCCCCATCGCGGCCCATTGGCTGGCCGGAAGCTCTTTATCGACCCCGGCCTGAGACCAATCCATCTGCGCCGGAACCACAACCTCTTGCAGCCAGGGCTGCCCCGCCTGCCAGCCGTGGTATTGCAACAGATGCGCCGCCGAGAGGATCGCATCCGGCGCCGAGGTCTTCAGCGTGATGAGCCCGTCGCCATCGCCATCCTCGCCGCGGTTCAGAATATCGACCGGCAGCATCTGCACGTGGCCGATCTCGCCCGCCCAGGCGCCCTTGGTCACGCCGGGTTCGAAATCCCCCTTCGCCGTCAAGGCGATGGCCGCCAGAACCTGCGGCTGAAACACATCCGGCCGCCGACAATCATGCGCGAGCGTCACCAGCGCATCCCGCGTGTCGAAATCGCCCTGCACCTGGCCGAAATCGGTCTCGAAGGCCCAGAACGACAGGATCACCCCGCGCGAGACGCCGAATTTCGCCTCGGCCTTGCTGAAGGCCGCATCGTATTTCTTCGAGTAAATCCCGGCATTCTGCAGCCGCCCTTTCGAGATCAGCGCCTGGCTGAATTCGATGAAATTCTTCCGGAAAAACCCCTGGCCGCGATCGGATTTCAGCACGCCCTGGTCGATCTGCGCCCCATCGAGAAAAGCCTTGATCGCGCTGTCGGGCAGCCCCTGCGCCCGCGCCTCGGCGGCCATCGCGGCCTTGAACTCCTTGAAATCGCCGCCACAAGGCGCGGCCATCCCGGGCAGGGCCGAGGCCAGAACCAAAGCGAGAGCCAGACGCATGTCATCCTCCTGAATACCGGCGGCCAGCATAGCGGCGCCGGCCGCCAAGGGCCATCACCCTTGCGTGTGGCCGCCCTGCCACGAAGCCTTCGCAACTCTGCCACATCCTTTGGATAACTTGCCTTTAACCTTTGATGCGCCAGACTGAGCCCATAGGAGGCGGAAATGCTGGAATTCCTTTCGAGTGAAGTGCTTGCGGGGCTGGAAGCAGCCCGGAAACTGCGCGAACGCAAGGCCTCGCGCCTGCGGATTCAGGTGGGCGAGGCGGTCTATCCGGTGTTGCGCTTCTGGCACGATGGTTGCGTTCTGGACGGCAAACTCACGCCCCGGCTGCGGGGTCTGGTCGATGTCTACGACGGCAGTCGGCACCTGTTCCAGGGGTTGATCGTCGCAGCCACCGTCGATGGAGACGAAATCACCTGCGAATTCAAACGCTTGACGCCGGTGACCGACCGCGCCGCGCTGGATTTCTGGCGCGACGAGTCCCTGCCGGTCGGCTATCTGCCCAAGGCCTGATTACTGCAGGTCGGCGAAAGCCGCCTGCAGCCGGGCCACGGCCTGAACGATCTGCGCCCGCGGCATGGCGAGGTTGAAGCGCATGAAGCTCTCGCCCCCCTTGCCGAAGCTGCCGCCATGATTCGCCGCGATCCGCGCGCCCTTCTCGATTCGCGCCGCCACTTCCGCAGGCTCCATCCCCGTGCCGGAGAAATCCACCCAAGCCAGATAGGTCGCCTGCAAGGGCACCGAGCGCACCCCCGGAATCGCATTCACCCCGGCGTCAAAGACCTGCCGGTTGCCATCCAGATAGGCGACCAAGGCATCGACCCAGGCCGCCCCTTCCGGCGAATAGGCCGCCGTCGCCATATGCATCCCGAAGGCATTGGGCGAGATCCCCATCTTCATCATCACCCCGGCAAAAGCCGCCTTCAACGCGGCGTCCTTGATGATGACATTGCCGGTATGCGCGCCCGCGATGTTGAAGGTCTTGGTCACCGCCGTCATCATCACGGCCTTGTCCGTCAGCGTCGCCATCGGGATATGCCTGGCGCCAAAGACCAGGTCGTGGTGGATCTCGTCCGAGACCAGCACCAGCCCATGCCGCGCGCAGAAATCGACCACGCCGCGCAGCTCTTCTTCCGTCCAGACCCGCCCGCCCGGATTGTGCGGCGAGCACAGGATCAGCATCTTCGCTGTCCCGTCCATCTGCTTGTCCCAGGCCGCGAAATCCATCTCGGTGCCGTTCAGCGGGCATTCCACCACCCGCCGCCCCGCCGCTTTGATGACCCGGGCGAAGGCGTGGTAGACCGGGGTCATCAGCACGACCCCATCGCCGGGCGCCGTGAAGGCATCGACACACAAAGCCGTGCCGTTCACCAACCCATGCGTGGTGAAGATGTCGGCGGCGTCGACCTCCCAGTCGTGGCGCGTCTTCATCCACCACTGGATCGCGGCCAGATAGGCCGCATCGTCGCCGAAATAGCCATAGACCCCATGGGCCGCCATCGCCTCGACCGCGCGCTGCACCGAGGCCGGCGGGCGGAAATCCATGTCGGCCACCCACATCGCCAGCCCCTCGCCCGCGGGCACGCCATAGGCGGCCTCCATCCCGTCCCACTTGACGGAATGCGTGCCGATGCGGTTGATGATCTCGTCGAAGTTCATGGGTCTTGCCTTTTCAAGTCTGTTCGTTCCAATTAACCGATCACTTTCGGAATGTCATCCCGGATTTCCGCAGAAAAGCAGTATTTCATCCCGATTTCCGCGCCCAGTCGGAACACCCTCCCCACCCTTGCACGATGGCGCCCCAATGACTAAACCGATGCCATGATCCGCCCCATCCTGATCCACCCCGACCCGCGCCTCAAGAAGGTCTGTGACCCGGTCAGCACCGTGACCGAGGATCTCGCGCGGCTGGCCCGCGACATGCTGGAAACCATGTATGACGCGCCCGGCATCGGCCTCGCCGCGCCCCAGGTCGGCGTGATGAAGCGGCTGATCGTGATGGATTGCATGAAATCGCCCGATGCCCCGCGGCCCCTGGTGCTCTTCAACCCCGCGGTCACCTGGTCCTCCTCCGAGGTCTCGACCTACGAGGAAGGCTGCCTCTCGATCCCCGAGCAATATGCCGACGTCACCCGCCCCGCCGCCGTCACCGTCACCTGGATGAACGAGACAGGCGCCGCCTGCGAAGAGACGTTCGAGGGCCTCTGGGCGACCTGCGTCCAGCACGAGATCGACCATCTGAACGGCAAGCTCTTCATTGATTATCTCGGCCTGATGAAGCGCCAGATGATCACCCGCAAGATGGAGAAGCTGAAGCGCGAGCGCGCGCGGAACGGCAATTGATCCGCCCGCTGCGCCTCTGGCCCGACCCGGTCCTGGCGCAGGTCTGCGCGCCGGTCGCGGTCGATGCCGGGGCGCTCAGCCTCGCCGCCGACATGCTGGATACGATGTATGCCGCCAAGGGCCGCGGCCTCGCCGCCCCGCAAGTGGGAGAGTTGCACCGGATTTTCGTCATGGATGCCACCTGGAAGACCGGCACCCCCACGCCCGAGATCTTCCTCAACCCCGAGGTGCTCTGGCTCAGCCCCGAGGTCCAGCCCTCCACCGAAGGCTGCCTCTCGATCCCGGGCCAAGAGGTCACCGTCCCCCGCTCCACCGCCGTCATCCTGCGCTGGACGACGCCCGAGGGCGCCATTGCCGCCCAACGCCTGACCGGCTTCCGCGCCATCTGCGCCCAACACGAGATCGACCACCTGGACGGCATCGTCACCCTGACCCGAGCCTTGAAATGATCCGTCCCTGCTTGCCCTTCCCCCATCCCACCCTGCGCGCCACCGCCGCCGAAGTCCCTGAAATCACGCCAGAAATCCGCGCGATCTGGGCCGACATGGTCGATACGATGGAGGCGATGCCGGGCTATGGCCTCGCCGCGCCCCAGATCGGGCATGCCTTGCGGCTGGCCGTCGTCGATTGCAGCACCGAGCGCGGCCAGGCCGTGCTGATGGCCAATCCGGTGATCCTGCACGCCTCGGGCCAATTGCGCGAGCATGACGAGGCCTCTCCGAACCTGCCCGGCGTCTCCGCGAAAATCTCGCGCCCCCGGGCGGTGACCGTGCGCTTCCTGAACGCCCAAGGCGCGCAGGAGGACCGCGATTTCGTCCTCCTCTGGGCGACTTCGGTCCAGCACCAGATCGACCACCTGAACGGCAAGCTCTATTTCGACCACCTCTCGGCCTTGAAGCGCAACATGCTGATCGCCAAGGCGCAAAAGCTCGCGAGGCGCGGATGAGGCTGATCTTCATGGGCACCCCGGATTTCTCGGTGCCGATCCTGCAGGCCCTGGCCCAGCATCACGAGATCGCCGCCGTCTACACCCAGCCCCCTCGCCCCGCCGGTCGCGGCAAGGCCCCCCGCCCCTCTCCCGTCCAGATTTTCGCAGAAAATCTGCACCTCCAGGTCCGCCATCCGACCAGCCTGAAAACCCCCGAGGCCCAGGCCGATTTCGCCGCCCTGCAGGCCGATGCCGCCGTCGTCGTCGCCTATGGCCTGATCCTGCCGCAAGCCGTGCTCGACGCCCCCCGCCTCGGCTGCCTGAACATCCACGCCTCCCTGCTGCCGCGCTGGCGCGGCGCCGCCCCGATCCACCGCGCGATCATGGCGGGCGATTCTGAGACCGGCATCTGCATCATGCAGATGGACGCCGGGCTCGACACCGGCCCCGTCCGCCTCTCCCGTGCCATCCCGATCCTGCCCGAGGACACGACCGCCGACCTGCACGACCGCCTCGCCACCCTCGGCGCGCAGATGATCGTCGAGGCGCTGGACACGATGCCCCCCGCCGTCCCGCAAGCCGCGGGCGAAACCTATGCCGCCAAGATCGACAAATCCGAGGCCCGCATCGACTGGACCCTTCCCGCCACCCAGATCGACCGCCAGATTCGCGGCCTCTCGCCCTTCCCGGGCGCCTGGGTCATGGTGGGCGACGAGCGCGTGAAACTGCTGCGAAGCCGCCTCGCGGCCGGGCAGGGCGCCCCCGGAGACGTGCTCCACGGCTTCACCGTGGCCTGCGGAGACGGGGCCGTCGAGATCACCCAGGCGCAGCGCGAGGGCAAGCGCCCCGCCCCCGCCGCCGAGATCCTGCGCGGCCTCAGCCTGCCCGCAAGGCTCTGATCACTCCGCCGCCAGCGCCGTCTCGCCCTCGGCCAGGTCGAGCATGTCGGCCATGATCCGGTTCAGGTCGAAGGCCTTGGGCGTATAGATCCCCGCGACGCCCATCTCCTTCAGCGCGGCCATGTCGGCCTCCGGGATGATGCCGCCGACCACGACCGGCACCGTCACCCCGGCCGCGGCGAGCCCCGCCATCACCTCGGCCACCAGCGGCAGATGGCTGCCCGACAGGACCGACAGGCCCAGAACATGCGGCGCCTCGGCCAGAACCGCGGCGACAAGTTCGGCCGGTGTCTGGCGTATGCCCTCGTAATGGATCGCCATGCCGCAGTCGCGCGCCCGGGCCGCGATCTGCTCGGCGCCGTTGGAATGGCCGTCCAGCCCCGGCTTGCCCACCATCAGCGTCATCCGCCGCCCCAACCGGCGCGAGACCGCCTCGACCCGGTCGCGCAGGGGCTCCAGCCCCTCGGTCCGGTTGCTGGGAGCCATGGAAACCCCCGTCGGCGCGCGATATTCCCCAAAGGCCGCGCGCACCGCCGCCCCCCATTCGCCCGTCGTCGCCCCCGCCTTGGCCGCCGCAATCGAGGGCGGCATGATGTTCTCGCCGCTCAGCGCCGCCTGGCGCAGCGCCTGCAGCGCCCGGTTCACCGCCACCCCGTCGCGCGCCGCCCGCCAGGCGTGCAGCCGCGCGACTTGGCTCGCCTCGGCCTCCGGATCGCCCTGCAACACCGCCTCGCCCGTCGTCAGCGGCGAGGGCTCGCCCCCCGTCCAGCGGTTGACCCCGACCACCACCTGCGCCCCGCTTTCGATCCGCCCCAGCCGCTCGGCATTCGATTCGACCAGCCGGCCCTTCATATAGGGGATGCAGGCGATGGCCCCGCCCATCGCCTCGATCTGCGCAAGCTCCACGCGCGCCTCGGTCATCAGGGCGGCCACCTTGGCCTCGATCACCGGATTGCCGTCGAAAAGGTCGCCATATTCCAGAAGGTCGCTTTCATGCGCCAATATCTGCTGCATCCGCAGCGACCATTGCTGATCCCAGGGCCGGGGGAGCCCCAAAGCCTCGTTCCACGCCGGCAGCTGCACCGCCCGGGCGCGTGCATTCTTCGACAAGGTCACGGCCAGCATCTCGATGAGAATCCGCGCGACATTGTTCTCCGGCTGCTGCTCGGTCAGGCCCAAGGAGTTCACCTGCACACCATACCGAAACCGGCGGTGACGTTCCTCGGTGATGCCATAGCGCTGCAGGCAAAGCTCGTCCCACAGCGCCACGAAGGCCCGCATCTTGCAGATTTCCGTGACGAAGCGGATGCCCGCATTCACGAAAAACGAAATCCGCCCGACCATCGCCGGAAACTCCGCCGCAGGCACCTTGGCGCGCAGGTCGTCCAGCACGGCGATAGCGGTGGCCAAGGCAAAGGCCAGCTCCTGCTCGGGCGTCGCGCCTGCCTCCTGCAGGTGATAGCTGCAGATGTTCATCGGGTTCCATTTCGGCATCACCCCGGCGCACCAGGCCGCCACATCCGTCATCATCCGCAGCGAGGGCGCGGGCGGCGAGATATAGGTGCCGCGGCTCAGATATTCCTTGATGATGTCGTTTTGCACCGTGCCCTGCAGGGTCGCAAGGTCCGCCCCCTGCTCTTCGGCCACCGCAGCATACAAGGCCAGAAGCCAGGGCGCCGTCGCGTTGATCGTCATCGAGGTGTTCATCTGCCCCAGCGGGATCGCGTCGAACAGCACCCGCATGTCGCCCAGGTGGCAGATCGGCACGCCGACCTTGCCCACCTCGCCGCGCGCAAGAACATGGTCGCTGTCATAGCCCGTCTGGGTCGGCAGGTCGAAGGCCACCGAAAGCCCGGTCTGGCCCTTGGCGAGGTTGCCGCGGTAAAGCGCATTCGACGCGGCGGCGGTCGAATGGCCCGCATAGGTGCGGATCAGCCAGGGTTGGTCTTTCATCACAGCCTCGATTCTGATGCGCAATATTGTTGCGCTTTGTGTCTTGTCGCAGAAATATTGCATCCCTGTCAATCGCCGCGTCGCAGCATGAGAATTTGCACCCGCCGCGCCCCCATGCGAACAAGACGCATGACCCAGCCCGTCACGCTGCCCCTTTGGCTTTTGGCATTGATCCTGCTGTTTGCGGCGACCTCTTTCGCTTCGAACTTCCTGTTTCCCTCGGTCCGCTGGTTCTTTCGCCGCCGGATGGAGGCGGCGCTGGCCCGGCTGAACCAGCGCCTCGCCCGGCCGATCGACGTGCTGAAACTCGCCGCCCGGCAGGACCGCATCGCGCGGCTGGCCTATGACCCTGCCGTGTTGCGCGCCGTCACCGAACAGGCGGCCGAGACGGGCACGCCGCCGCAAGTCGTCTTCCAGGAGGCGCGGGCCTATGCGCGCGAGATCGTGCCGGGCTTTTCGGCCACGCTCTATTTCGGCGTGGCGATCCGGCTGGCGCGCTGGCTGACGAAAAAGCTCTACCGCGTGCGCTTCGGCCGGGTCGAAGAGGTTTTGCGCGACGTCGATCCCCAGGCCACCGTGGTTTTCGTGATGAACCATCGGTCGAACATGGATTACGTGCTCTTGACTTGGCTCGTCGCCCGCCAGGCCTCGATTTCCTATGCCGTGGGGGAATGGGCGCGGATCTGGCCGTTTTCGGGGTTGATCCGGGCGATGGGGGCCTATTTCATCCGGCGCGGGCGGTCGAAGGCTTTGTATCGCAAGGTTCTCGCCCGTTACGTCCAGATGTCGACCGAAGAGGGCAACACCCAGGCCATCTTCCCCGAGGGCGGGTTGTCGCTGACCGGGCGGCTGGCCCCGCCCAAGCTGGGACTGCTGACCTACCTCATGCAGACCGAGACGCCGCGCGACGTGGTCTTCATCCCCGTGGGCCTGGCCTATGACCGCGTGCTGGAGGACCAGCTGCTGACCGAGGCCGCCGCCGCCGGCACGCGCAAGTTCCGTGTCGGGCCCTTGCGCGGCTTCACCTATGCCTTGATCGGCCTGCGTCGGCTGCTCTTCCCCGGCGTCTGGAGCCTCGGCACCGCCGCGGCCTCGTTCGGCCAGCCGGTCTCTCTCGCCTGGTTCATGCGCAGCGCCGACCCCTCGCCCGAGGCCCTGGGCGCCCGCCTGATGGAGGAGATCGCGGCCGCCATCCCCGTCCTGCCGGTGCCGCTGGTCGCCGCCTGCCTGCCCGCCGCCAGCCGCGACGCCCTGATCGCCGCCTGCGAGGCGAAACGGGCGGTGCTGGAGGCCGAAGGCCGCGTCCTCAAGCTCGCCCCCGGGGGCATGGCCGATACGGTGGACGAGGCGCTGGCCATCCTGCAAAGCCGCGGCTTGCTGCGCGGTCTGCAGCCCGTGCCCGATGGGGCTGCCATCCTGGCCTATTACGCCGCTTCCCTGCAACACCGGGACGAAACTATCGGAGCCGTTAACCAGAGCGATTGATCGGAAACGCGGCGCTGATAGCCTGCGCCAAAGGAAACCGCCGTCCATTTTCAAACGAGGAAAATATGAACATCAAAGCCCTCCTGATCGCGGGGCTCGCTGCCCTCAGCCTCAGCGCCTGCGTGGATGACTCGAGCTCGTCCAGCTCCAGCTACAACAAGCATGTCACGCTGGTGAACAACTCCGGCAAGACCGTGCGCGAGTTCTATGGCTCGAACGCCGGGTCGGACAGCTGGGAGGAAGACATCCTCGGCTCTGACACGCTGCCCTCGGGCTCGTCGGTCGACATCAACTTCGAGGACGGCTCGGGCTATTGCAACTTCGACTTCAAGGCGGTCTTCACCGACGGTTCGTCGATCACCGAGAACGGCATCGACGTCTGCTCCGAGAGCCAAGTCACCATCGAGTGAGCTCGCCGCAACGCGGCAGTAATATAATTTCAAAGTTGCGCGCAAAATCGTTGCAATCGTGCGCGCAACTTTATATCCCTCTCGTCAACGCCCCGCGATTCTGCGGCGCGGCATGATCTGGGAGGCTCCGATGGCACTCGATGCGCAAACCCCGCTGGCCTATGAGGCGCCGGTAAAAGACCTCTATGCCTTGGGCGAGATGCCGCCCCTGGGCCATGTGCCGGCGCAGATGTATGCTTGGGCGATCCGGCGCGAGCGGCATGGCGAGCCCGACACCGCCATGCAGGTCGAGGTGGTCGAGACGCCGCGGATCGACAGCCACGAGGTTCTGGTCCTGGTGATGGCGGCGGGCGTCAACTACAACGGCGTCTGGGCGGCCTTGGGCACGCCCATTTCCCCCTTCGACGGCCACGGCGCGCCCTATCACATCGCGGGCTCTGACGCCTCGGGCATCGTTTGGGCGGTCGGCGACAAGGTGAAACGCTGGAAGGTCGGCGATGAGGTCGTCATCCATTGCAACCAGGACGACGGCGACGACGAGGAATGCAACGGCGGCGACCCGATGTTCTCGCCCAGCCAGCGGATCTGGGGCTATGAGACGCCGGACGGCAGCTTCGCCCAGTTCACCCGGGTTCAGGCCCAGCAGCTGATGAAGCGCCCGCGTCACCTGACATGGGAAGAGTCGGCCTGCTATACGCTGACGCTGGCGACCGCCTACCGGATGCTTTTCGGCCATAAACCGCACGAGCTGCGGCCGGGGCAGAATGTGCTGGTCTGGGGCGCCTCGGGGGGGCTCGGCTCCTATGCGGTGCAGCTGATCAACACCGCTGGGGGCAATGCGATCGGCGTCATCAGCGACGAGGACAAGCGGGATTTCGTCCTCGGCCTCGGCGCCAAGGGCGTCATCAACCGCAAGGATTTCAAATGCTGGGGCCAGATGCCCAAGGTGAACACGCCCGAATACAAGGACTGGTTCAACGAGGCCCGCCGCTTCGGAAAGGCGATCTGGGACATCACCGGCAAGGGCAACAATGTCGACATGGTCTTCGAGCACCCGGGCGAATCGACCTTTCCGGTCAGCACCTTCGTCGTGAAGCGCGGCGGCATGGTCGTCATCTGCGCCGGCACCACCGGCTATAACCTGACGCTGGATGCGCGTTACCTCTGGATGCACCAGAAGCGCGTGCAGGGCAGCCATTTCGCCAATCTGAAACAGGCCTCCGCCGCCAACCAGCTGATGATCGAACGCCGCCTCGACCCCTGCCTGTCGGAGGTCTTCCCCTGGGCCGAGATCCCGGCTGCCCATATGAAGATGCTGAGAAACGTCCACAAGCCCGGCAACATGGCCGTCCTGGTCCAGGCCCCGCGCACCGGCCTGCGCACCTTCGAAGACACGGTCGAAGCCAGCCAGAGCCGCTAAGCCCCGAACGGAGGCACAAAAAATCTGCGCCCGCCCTCGGCAATGGGGGCGGGCTTTCCATTTTGCGACGGAAAATTAACCACCTGCGTGTTGAACTGTCGTTGCAAGATGGGCGGATCAAGTGGATTGTTGCGGCATGGGAAACAATAAGCCCGGGGAGCAGATGGGTTTCGAGTGGATTTTCGATGTCTTGAAGGATCTGAAATCATTTGCCTCCGCGAATGACATGCCCGAGCTGGCCCACAAGGCCGAAGAGGCGATGGCCGCCGCCAAGGCGGAGATCGAGGCGCGCAGCGACAAACCCCCACCGGGGCGCGAGAACCTGCACTGACGGTCTGGCCCCTGCGGCCCGGCTGGTCTAGGGTCGCGGCCCATGACCCTGCCCGCGATCACCTTCTCCGACGACCAGGCCGAAGCCTATGACCGGGTTTCGGCCGAGCTTCTGGCGATGGGCGTCGATCTCGGCAACGGCGGGCTGGCCCCGCCTGGGGAGGGCAAGTCCTCGGTCCTGGCCGTGATGGGCAAGGCGGGCTCGGGCAAGACCATGCTTTTGGCCAGCCTTTACAAGGATTTGCGCGCGGCTGGCGTCGAAATCGTCTCGGGCGACTACGAGTCCCGCCGCAAGAAGGAACGCCGCAGCCTTGCCGTGCTGGCCCCCACGAACAAGGCGGCTTCGGTCCTGCGCCTGCGCGGCGTGCCGGCGACCACGATCCACCGCATCCTTTACACCCCGGTCTACGACCCGCAATACGAGGCCATCGCCGAATGGCTCTCGGGCAACCTGCCGCGGCCCAAGGTTGAAGGCCTGACCGACATCGCGCTCGACCGCGCCCATGCGTTCTTCCAGTCGGTCCCCTCGATCCCCGGCGCCTTGGCGGCCGCGGGCCTGAGGGGCAGCGATTTCATCAAGGGCTGGAAGCGGCGCGAGGAACCCCTCGACATCGGCTTCGTCGATGAGTCGTCGATGCTCGACGACCGTCAGTTCGAAGACCTGCGCGAAATCTTCCCGACCCTGGTCCTGTTCGGCGACCCGGCGCAGCTCGCCCCGGTGCAGTCCAACGGCATGGTTTTCGACCAGCTGGGGCCGACCCGCAAGCTGACCCTGCAGCGCATCCATCGGCAAACGCAGGACAATCCGATCCTGGACCTTGCCCATGCCCTGGCCGACGACCAACTGGGCTTCGACGATTTCGAGGATATGATCCGCCAGGCCGCCCGCCGCGACGACCGCGTGCAATGGGCCGAGCGGGTCTCTTCCGACCTGATGGCGCGGTCCCCGGTGCTGGTCTGGCGCAACGTCACCCGAATCAAGCTGATCGCCGCTTTCCGCAACGCCCATGGCGCGCCCGAAGACGAACTCCTGCCCGGCGAGCCGCTGATCTGCGACGGGATCGAACTGCCGCTGAAACACCGCAAGAAGCGCATCGACCTGGAGGCGCGGGGGCTCATCAAAGGCGCCCAGGTCATCTATCTCGGCCCGGGCAAGAACGAGGGTTTCGCCAAACTGCATGTGGTGGGCGCCGAGGAGCCCCAGGTCTCCGCCGCCTCGATCATCAAGATCGAAAAGCCCGACGAGGAAGAGCCCTTCATCCCTGCCGCCGCCAAGATGGGCGCGGCCTTCCTGCATGGCGCGGCCGTCACGATCCACAAGGCGCAAGGCAGCCAGTGGAGCGACGTGCAGGTCTTCGCCCCCGACCTTTACGCCGCGGCCCAAGCCGGACGGTCCGAGGCTGGCATCCCCCTCTGGAAGCGCCTCGCCTATGTCGCCATCACCCGCGCGGAAAGCCGGTTGCATTGGATCGTGAGAAACCGCCTGGCCCTGCCGAAAACCCCCCTCGGCACCACCGACCTGATCGCCCGCCCTGCGCCCTTGGAGCTGCAAACCGAAGAGTGACCCCTTTCGCTTTCATACTTGCTCAAATATCTCTCTGGGGTGAGCCGATGGTTTCGCCACCGGTTCGAGAAACCGGAGGCTCGGGGGGGCGAAGCGCCCCCGGGGCGTCCAAAAGGAGCCCAAGATGACCGCCGTTTTCGTCCAGTTCCGCTGCACCCCCGGCAAGACCTACCAGGTGGCCGATGCGATCTATGACCGCGAAGTGGTCTCCGAGCTTTACTCGACCTCCGGCGAATACGACCTGATCGCCAAGGTCTATATCCCCGAGGGCGAGGACGTGGGCCATTACCTGGCCCAACGTCTTTTCGACATTCCCGACATCGTGCGCACCCTGACGACGATGACGTTCAAGGCGTTCTAAGGCGGCAAGGCCTTCCGACGCGCGGCCCGCGCCAAAAATTTTCGGCCAGACACTTTGGGGCGAAAATTTTTGGCGCCCCCTCAATGCGCCATCAGCACCGGGATTTCCGCGCTCTCCAGCACGGCCCGCGTGGCCCCGCCCAGCACCGCCTCGCGCAGCCGCGAATGGCCATAGGCGCCCATCACCATCAGGTCGCAGCCCTCTTCCCGCGCATGCCGCGCCAGGATTTCCGAGACCTTGGGCGCGGTCTTGGCCAGGACCGAGACCTGCGCCCGGATGCCGTGGCGCACCAGGTATTGGCAGAGAAGCCCGCCCGGGTCCGACCGTTCCGGCCCCCGCGCCGGAGGATCGACGACAGTGACATCCACCAGCTCCGCCCGCTTCAGCAGGGGCAGGGCGGCTTTGGCGGCGGCCAAAGCCTCCGAGGACTGATTCCACGCCAGAAGCACCCGCTTCGGCGCCGCAAGGCTCGCCAGCATCGCGGCATCCCCCGCGACCCCCGCCGGCACGATCAACACGGCCGAGCGGCCTTCGAACAAGGCGGCCTCGACCGCCGCCTCGGCGCGGTAGGTCTGGCCCTGGCCATAGGGCCGCGCCTGCACGACGACATCGACGAAACTCGCCGCATTGCCGACCACCGCGGTCAGCCCGCCCATCTCGGCCACGGCGGTGTCCATGCTCCAGCGCAGCGCCGGATCGCAGCCCTTCAGCGCCGCCTCGGCGGCTGCGGCGGCGGCTTTCGCCTCGGCCTCGGCCTCTTCCAGCGAGTATTCCGTCAGAACCGCCCCGGCGCCGATATAGGAATAGCCGATCTGCGCCTGGTCGACGCCCAAGGCCAGGATGTCCAGGTGGGCATCGCAGCCAAGCGCCAGAGAGGCCGCGGCCGAGACGGCGGCACTGGCGCTTGCGGGGTCGGTGACGACGGTGAGGATGGATTTGTAGCCCATGCGAACCTCCATTTTTCCTCCCACAGGCGGAAGGTCTTGTGCAACTATGACGTGCACGCCCCGGGCCGCCTTGATGCGGATCATACCACGCAAAGCCCGCGGTTGACATGGATCAAGGCGACGAGACGCCCGGTCTGCGAAGTGTCGCCTGTCAGAAACCCCGCCCCCGGGGTCGGTTCGCCGCGCCGGGGGGAAGGGTCAAGGGACGAAGGGACAAGCAAATGTGGGATTATGCCAAGTTGATCGTCCTGGCAGCGGTGGGGTTCCTCGCCGCGCTGGGCGCCAATTACGCACATGATCTTCCCTATATGGTGAATGCCATCGAAGTGGCGATCGCGGCAGCGATCGCCTTCGTCGTGGTGTTGCGCGGTATGGGCGAAGAGCCGATCAAGACCGATCCGAACCAATACAACGACGCGGTGATCCGGGCCGGTGTCATCGCCACCGCCTTCTGGGGCGTGGTGGGCTTCCTGGTGGGCGTCGTCATCGCCTTCCAGCTGGCCTTCCCCAGCCTCAATCTCGGCGGCATCACCGACGGCATTCTCAACTTCGGGCGGCTGCGGCCCCTGCATACCTCGGCGGTGATCTTCGCCTTCGGGGGCAATGCGCTGATCATGTCCTCGTTCTATGTCGTCCAGCGCACCTCGGCCGCGCGGCTCTGGGGCGGCAACCTCGCCTGGTTCGTGTTCTGGGGCTGGCAGCTGATGATCGTGCTGGCGGCGTCCAGCTATGTTCTGGGCGGCACGCAGGGCAAGGAATATGCCGAGACCGTCTGGTATATCGACATCTGGATCGCCGTGGTCTGGGTCGCTTACCTGGCCGTCTTCCTGGGCACGCTCTTCAACCGGCGCGAGCCTCATATCTATGTGGCCAACTGGTTCTACCTGTCGATGATCGTGACGGTGGCCTTGCTGCACATCGTCAACAACCTGGCGGTGCCGGCCTCGATCCTGTCCTCGGTGTCCTTCCCGATCTATTCCGGGGTGCAGGATGCCATGGTGCAGTGGTGGTATGGCCACAATGCGGTGGGCTTCTTCCTGACCGCGGGCTTCCTGGGCATGATGTATTACTTCGTGCCGAAGCAAGTCGAACGCCCGGTCTACAGCTATAAGCTGTCGATCATCCACTTCTGGGCGCTGATCTTCCTGTATATCTGGGCCGGTCCGCAC